>CAYSMV010000536.1:0-8995 GCA_964432245.1 uncultured Desulfobacterales bacterium | reverse complement strand
GGGCCGGGCTCGGGACCGGAAGGGGATCGAGCCGCTCCGGAACCAGTCGGGATGGCTCGGCGCTGATGTTAATGGAGCCACAACCCGAAAAGGGGTTTTCGCCGGCGGCGACTCCGTGTCCGGACCGGCCACGGTATCAGAGGCCATCGGCGCCGGCAGAAAAGGCGCCCTGGCCATCGACGCCTTTCTGTCAGGGAAATCACTGCCGGCGGAGGAAAAACTGACCGTCTCCTATAAAGATTCCCCGTTACGCGGCAAGCCCAGAATTGAGAGAAACAACGCCGCCGTTCTGGACGTAAAAAAGCGGCTGGCCGATCCGGCCGCTGAAGTTCGCCAGAAGCTGACCGCGGAAGCGGTAAAAGCCGAATTCGGCAGATGCCTGGGCTGCGGTCTGGAAAAACCCGAATTCGTCGGAATCCAGTATTTTGGAAAAATCTGCATCGCCTGCCACGACTGCGAAGCCATCTGCCCCCAGGGGGCGCTTTCGTTTCCGTCCTATTACAAAGTCGTCGAAGGCCGCTGGGCTTATACTTTTGATTATCCCGAGGGAAAAGGCATGGGCCTGCCCAATCCGCTCCAGCTGGACAAGCCGGTTCCGCTGGAAGAGATAGAGTCGGAAATCACGGGGACGGAAAAAACCATTTACAACCGCCGGTCCGTCCGGGTGTATAAACCCGATCCCGTGCCTAAAAAATTGATCAATAGAGTCTTAGAAGCCGGGCGGTTCGCTCCATCGGCAGGTAACTGCCAGGGCTGGAAATTCGTGGTGGTCACCAACCGGCAGCTCATGGACGAACTTTCAGACTCCACCAAAAAATTTCTGGGGATATTCACCAAGCTCTACCAGGGCAAAGACCCACTGCGAATCTTCGCCAAAAAAGCGCTGGCCTTTATCAAGCCCAACGCCATTGACCAGCGGCCCATGGTGGCGATTCAAGCGCTCCTCACGCCCAAGTTCGGGGAGGGGCAGCTTGACACGTTTTTCAACGCGCCGGTAGCCATTATTTTCCTGACCCATCATCTGCACATTTCCGAGCCGAAACTGGGCATGGGCATCTGCGCGCAGAACATGGTCCTGGCGGCGCACTCCCTGGGCCTGGGAACCTGCTACGTGGGTTTTGTCTCAAACGCGCTCAACCTGGATCCAGGCACCAAAAAGAAGTTCAGAAAAAAACTGGGAATTGAATGGCCGTATGATAATGTGGCCACCGTTCTGACCCTGGGCTACCCGGCCGTCCAGGTAGACAGGCCCGTGGACAGAGAATTTCCCAAAATCGCCTGGATAGAATAACGAAAGAACTGCGCGGTGGATTTTCATCGGGTCTCCGGATGCGGTCTTTTCTGGGAGGCCCGCCGTGATCAGTCTTGACAGGCAGATGGACGGCGGACTATTTTCCCAAGGATGACTTCACTCTCGCCAGAAAATGATCTGAGTTTTTCCCTGATGACGGTCAATGTACGTTTCGGCCTGGCAGACACCGGACGTCATAGCTGGGATAACCGGAAAAAAGCCTTTGCTTCACTGCTGAACGCCTGGCATCCGGATTTTATCGCCATGCAGGAGGTGAATGATTTTCAGGCCTCTTTTTTCAAATCCCTGCTGTTGGATTACGGGGTAATCGGAGAAAGAAGCCCGGCGCCGCCCTTCTGGCAGGATGTGTTGATTTTTCATCATAAAAACTGGCAGTGCCTGGAGCAGGACAGGTTTTTTCTCAGCGATACCCCGGATATCCCCAGCCGGATGGTCGACAGCCAATGGCCCAGGCAATGTGTGATGGGCAATTTCAGACAACGCCGCCATGAAATTACCTGTATCAATACCCACTTTGACTTTGCCGGTCATGTCCAGAAAAAAAGCGCCTTTATGATTCTCAACCGCCTGGCCGCGTTCGCTCCTAAAAGCAATATCCAATTGCTGGCCGGTGACTTCAACGCCAGTCCGGACAGCGAATGTTATCGGATTTTTACCGAACCGAATCAGCTTTCAACAGAACCGTTCTCGGATGCTTTTCAAAACAATGTCACCGGCACCTTTCACAAATTTACCGGCCGGCCGGTGAGCGAGCGAATAGACTGGATTCTCTGGCGTCACGGCGCTCATTTGACGGGAAAAACAATCATAACCAACAAATTTGAGGGTATTTATCCTTCCGACCATTTTCCTGTTTGCGCGACCTTTGCCTGTCATTTATGATATAAGTTGTCGAAAGTTGCAGATGAAAAGAGGGGATTAAAAACATGTTTCTTTGCGGTGTCCAGGTGGATCATGCCTCGGCCAGCGCCTTTCTCGTGATCATGGGGAAAAGCTTAAAAAACGTAAGGCACTATTATGCGGTGAAAGAAATTCGTCGCACACCGGCGTCGGGCTGTCGGGATGAGGTTCTTGCGTTTTACAGCAATAGCGTTTACACCATCCGCAAGCGAATCTTCAGCCAGGACCGGCGGCCGAAAAAAGATGTCAGCGCCCGGCCGACCATTGTAATAGCCGCCCGGCGGGAAGAGATGTCCCTGATTGAATCTCTGCGGGAAAAGGATGTCCCGGTCGAGGCTGTTTGGTTAACCGACTCTCCAGGCGGCCTCCCTGACCTGGCGCCGGTTAAGGCCGGTACCGGCGGGAATCATCGGGCTTCGGAACAGATGATTTATGAAACCCTGAGCTGCGTATCGCAACAGCAACGGCTGGCACTTCCGGCCAACCCGCCTCCCCGGAACGAGCTGTTTGAACGCCTCGGCCCAATGCTGTGCGCCCCGCGCGGCTTGAAAGCTTTTCAGCCGGATGACCGGTTACCGCCTTTACTGCTGGCCGCGGCGGTTCCTATCTGGTTTAAAGAAAACATAAAATACAGCATCGCCTATCGTACGAGCGCAACCAGCGTCAGGAGCTATATATGAATAAACAACTGCTATGTCTCGCTCACCGGGGCGCCAGCGGTCACGCTCCGGAAAACACACTGGCGGCTTTCAGGAAAGCGTTGGAACTCGGCGCGGACTGGATCGAACTGGATGTATACGCCGTACGGAATGAACTGGTTGCTATCCACGACAACCGTCTGGAAAGAACAACCAACGGCACTGGTTATGTCGCCCGGCGCGGGCTGGACTACCTGAGAAAGCTTGACGCCGGGAAAGGGGAAAAAATTCCTTTCCTGTCCGAAGTGCTGGATGCTACCGGCCGGCGGGCTAAAATCAACATCGAGCTTAAAGGGCCCGGAACCGCCCAACCGGTCTGCGACCTGATCAAACATTACGTAAAAAACCACGGATGGCGATTCGACGATTTTCTGTTATCGTCCTTTGAGCACATACAAACCTGCAGGGCAAAAACCATCTGCCCTAAAATTCACGTCGCGCCCAACTTGAACAGCAGCGTCCTTCGTTATCCCGATTGGAGCAAACAGCGGGCGCCCTATTCCATCCACATCAAAATAGAATATGCCACCCCGGCTTTAATAGATAAAATTCACAGACGAAAGTGCCTGGCATTTGTATTCACCGTCAACCGCCCAGAAGAGATACAAAGGCTGGAGGCCATGGGCGTTGACGGGATTTTTACCAATTATCCGGAGCTGATCACCCGGGCACGATGAAAATAACAAAATATTCAGGCTGAACTTGACACCTTTCCCATCCTGTATAGAATAAGCTGATAGCCATCCCTAAAACAAACCAATACGACTGAAGGAGAAGACCGATGTGGACAATCATAGATAAGCTGATCTGGCTTTTAGCCGGTGTTTTCAGTACGCATGTCGGACATTTTATTTACCAGAAATACTATGCCGAAGATTTCGCCACGATCAGATTGTCCGAATCCATCGCCATGATATTTGAGGACCTGCTGCAGCTGCTGTTGCAGTTTCTTGACAAAGTATTGCCGCTGTTTATCGCCACCAGACACTTGATTATCGTGGTTATTGCCCTGCTGATATGTATGACAATTTTTTTTATATGGTTTAAGACATATACAAGAATAAAAAACGACAGAAAATATGACGCTAAAATAAAAGAAGCGGAAACTATTGTCCAAAACGCCCGGAAAGAAGCGGCCGCGCAAATGCAAAAAATTAAAGCTGCAAAAAGAAAACTGATCACCGAATTAAAAGAAAAGGAAAAGGTGCTGCAAAAAGAAGCCGGGGAAAAGCTGGTGGAATATGTCGCGCGGATAAAAAAACTGGAAAAAGAGCGGCTGGAGTTAAAGGAACTGAACGGCAGCCTCATGCGAAGGCTGAAAACCACCTGACTCTATTTTGTCTGTCCGAAAGAGCCTGCGACAGACGTTGTGCTACTCCTTTTTCTTGTCCGCGCTGGCGCTTTTTTTGTCGGAAAAAACAAGCGTATGCATGCCGATCTGAATAACGTCACCATTTTTCAGCAGGCAGGTGGTAACAGGTTTTCTGTTTACGTAAGTACCGTTTTTGCTCTGCAGATCAGATAATACGTATCCGTTTTCCAGCCGTTCAATCCTGGCATGGGTTCCTGATACAGCCAGATTTTCGATTACCAGATCATTTGTCTTGCGACGGCCGATATGAAAGGTCTTCTTATCTTTCAGCGAAATCTGCTTGATAATATTATCCTTAAACTTCAGCGTCAATTCTGACATGGCGATGTCCTCATCATCTGACTTTTAATAATTTATTATGCCCCAAAAAATTCTTCCAGTCAAGTAACTTAAAAGGCAGACCTGTAAATTTTTATACATCAGCGCCTCTCCCCCGAAACAATATAACTAATTAAAATATATTTACAAACAAATATTGAAAAAATCCATAAAATACCAGAGCTAAAAGGGACCGCGGCGCCCTCCGAAGAGTCGCTTACAGGCGCTGCCTTTAAACAACCGGTCAGATCCTGTCCGGGCATTGTTTCATGCCCTCTATTATAAATCATATATCCCGTCTAAGCTTTCTCAAGCAACTCTTCGGCCAGGCGAGTGTAATCCCAAGCGCCGTAGCTTCTCTTTTTAAAAAAAACAACCGGCTCACCCGCATCCGAACTCATGGCAACGGCCGTATTGGTCCTGATCATCGAATCAAAAAGATATCCGGAATAGCGCTCGTCGTTTTTCAACCGCTCCGTCATGGTCCGGCTCAAGCGGGTCCGCTGGTCATAAAACGTCGGAACAATACCGGTGACGCGGATATTCCTGTTGATGCCCTGCCTGATATGATCGATGGTATCAAAAAGGTCTTCCAGCGCGGCCAGGGCGTAAGGATGCGTGTGGCACGGGATCAGAACCTCCGAGGCAAAGGCGAACACGTTGACGGTCAGAAGCGAAAGACTGGGAGGCGTATCGATCAAAATAAAATCATAGTCTCCGGTTAAAACGGACATGGCCAGATGCAGCTTTTTTTCCCGCCCGGGCGCATCGGCCAGTTCTATTTCAGCGCCGGCCAGATCGATATGGGATGGAATCAAGCCCAGGTTTTCCCATCGGGTCGATAAAACCGCCTGCCGCGCGTCGAGAGAGTGATCCCCGGAGATAAGATCATATACGGTTGTCATCCCCTCCTTCACCTTGATGCCCAGCCCCATGGTCGCGTTATGCTGAGGGTCCATATCGATAACAAGAACCCTTTTATTCTCCAGAGACAATGCCGCTCCCAAATTAATTACCATCGCGGTTTTACCGACGCCTCCCTTTTCATTGGCCACGGCAATAATCCTGGCCTTCCCGCTGCTCATGTTAATCCTCCTGTTTCTTCTCCTGATGATTCTCCAGTTCCGCCTCAATCGATTCAATACTTTCGGCCAACCCCCAGACGCCGTCCCGGATACCCGTGGCGGCCTGCATTGTCTTATTCAATATTTCAGAGAGTTGTCCTTTGTCAATGCGCTTTTCGGAAACCGCGTCCCGGAGATGGGAAATGTCGGCGCTGTAAATCTGAAACCGGTTCAGTATTTGTCTGTAAAAACTTTCCGCGACGGCATCGGTCAGCTTAAAGACATACTGAAACTTGATGTTTTCACGATAACTTTTAAAATGAAAAACAACGGTCCGTTCCGTATCGAGCTTAATGCGGGAAATACCATGTTTCAAGGCCCGGATTTCCCCGGCCCGGTTTTCCCTGATCGGCCGCTTCAACATCTTTTTTATCAGCTTGCCAAACGAATAAACGCCCAGCCGCATGACCGCCTCGGTTCTGATTTTCCCGGTGTAATTCATGATAAAATTGGCTGGGGGAAGGCTGATACCACCGCCTTTTTTTATGAAATCCAAATCTTCAGCCCTTATTTCAGACTCGTTCTCCAGGCTCATGGCTACGCCCATATCATCCATGCCGGCTTTATATTCAACGATCGCGTCCCGGGCCATGACATCATAAGAAGAAGCTATCATTTCAAAATAATCGCTTATTTTTAATTCCAGGCGTTTGATAAATCCCATGATCCTGGGATTGACGGTTTCAGCCATGAAGGTATCAAGCGCCTGCGTGAACTCCTGAAAAATCATATAAAGCGTATTGGAAAAACCGGCGGTACCAAGATTGCTCTCATATTTACCCAGATCGGCCTTCCAGCTTTTGATGAAATTAACAACATCCGGCAGGACATCTCCCGACCGGACATCAAAAAAACGGTCAATATCGGTCTTCAGATCTTTTTCCAGTTTTCGGGAGGACCCATCAAGCGTGCTTTTCAAAAGAATACCGGCCTGTTCAAGCTTTTTCTTATGGCGCTCCGTGCGTTCCAATGTGGCCGCGGCGCTCTGTTCGTCCTTGGCAAGGATGCCCAGGTTGGCCGACGCCCACTGGTGAAGGCCGGAAGCTGCCAGAGCAAGACGCCCGACATGATTCTTGAGCTGGAGAGAATAGCGCTTTTTGTTTAAGATATGATACAGGGACGACTCAAATACCCGCGTCCCTTTTTCTGAAAAAGCGACAAAATCGTAATCCAGATTCCACTGATCCAGCATTCTGGCTTCCTTTTCGCTGAGGCTCTCTTTTGCCTGTGCTTTTAATAGATTATAAAGACCTGAAAACACATAAATCTCAGGATCAGGCACGATTAACGACACCTCATCCTTAACGCGCCGGACCAGAGACTCGAGTCCGGCCAGCGTTTCATGCTCATTAAAATCGCAATTAACAATAAAAAGAAGATTCCCGGCGATGCCCATCCTGTCGATCATGGTCAGAAAATTAATATCCGCCTGGCGAACACCGGTTCTGCTGCTGATAACATAAACGATTAAATTGGTCACCAGCAGGTAATCCTGGATCCTCGCCAGGTGCAGCGGATTGGGCGAATCACTGCCCTGGCAATCCGCGATTTCAATGCTGGAATCCATGTCTACGGAGTCTATAACGATACGAACATCCTTCAGATAAACCGCCAGATGATCGTAACCGACAAAATCCCTGTGCCGGGCAAACTGATCCCCTGTAAAATCCATGGTTACGACCTCCGCGGAAAGGATGTTTTGAACAACCTCGTATCCTTGAAGGTAATTGGCCAGCAGGACGCTGTTAATATTGCGGCTGTCTTTGGCGATCAAATACTCCCGCGGGAGCGCGGCCAGCCCTCTGGCCAGTTCTCCACGGATATCATCATTGCGGATATCAATCTTCTCCTGCCCGGTTGAGAAAAGAACCGACGGAAACATGATCACCGCGCGCGAGATATCATCATTGACTTCATCCCATGTCTTGAAAAAAAGGGTGGCCGTCAGGCTGTCACCGGCGCGGACTTTGGTAACCATCGACGTTACTACGCCGGCTCCGCGTTTTAAAAAATCCCCCTTGAAAAAAGAGTTCACCACCGTGCTCTTGCCGGACTTAATCGGGCCTACAACCGCTACCCGCACGCTATCCTCGGCCACCTGATCTGAAATCCTCCGGCAGATACGCGTCCAATCCTCAAGAGAACCGTCAACAACACCGGAGATGTTTTTTAGTTCGGCAATTAATCTCAAAAGCGAGGAGTCCAGCTCAAGCAATCTGTTTTTCAGGGCGTTATAGGTTTCCATCATATTATTCTCTTTCTCCCGGGAACATCCGCGGGTGAAACCGGAAACAAAAAAAGCCGTAAAAACGGCTGGTATTAGGATTCTAAAACAAAATCGTTATTCCGGGCGCTAATGTACAATAGCCGCAGTAAAAACTCAAGCCTTAGCCGTCATATTCACACCCTGATTCGCCCTTGCCTTCAGACGATTGTTGTGATAATATTTTTTGACAGGATAAGAAAAGATTATGAAACACAAAAAACCACAATGCCCGCTTTCAAACCCGTTAAACTGCAAGGAATACAACAATCCCAACCTCTGCGCCTTTGCCCGCCAGGACGGAAAATGCATCAAGAAGAAAAAGGTCAGGCGCCAGAAGAAAAAAGCAGCCATAGCTGAAAAATAGCCGGATTAAGCGTTCCCAGCCGTTCCTGAAAGAAGCGCCGGATCAATGTCGATCAGAGCCATACCCTCTGTCCAGCGATGTTCCACCGGCGTTTTAAAAAGGAGCATTTTCTCAGCCGGAGCCGTCAACCAGAAATTGCCTTTCAGTTCCGCCTCCAGTTGACCGGCGCCCCATCCTGAACAGCCCAGAATGATTAAGAAATGTTCCGGACCATTTCCTTGAGCAATGGCTTCCAGAACATCCCGCGTGTTGGTCAGCGCCAGCCAGGAATTAATTTGGTGGCAACCAGCCCAGTGAAAAGGCTCGCCATGGAGGACAAAAACATCACCTATATTTACCGGGCCGCCATTGTGAACAGGCAGAGCCGCGGCATCCTGGCTGTATTCAATGCCCAATTCTTCAAAAAGATCCCTGGCGGAAAAGGAGGAATAGAAACGATTGATTATCATGCCCAGGGCGCCCTCCGTGGAAAACTCACAGATACAGACAACCGTCCGGGAAAAATTAGGATCATTCAGCGCCGGCATGGCAAGCAGAAACTCCCCTTTCAAGGGCGTTGTACTCTGTCCTTCAACACTCATGCGGACCCCCGGAATGGCGGCTTACCCTTTTGCGGTGATCTTCTTTTGAGAACAAATTTA
>CAYSMV010000535.1:0-2353 GCA_964432245.1 uncultured Desulfobacterales bacterium | reverse complement strand
GCCCCACGCCTCGAAAAGCCTGCTGGACAACATCCGGGACGTCTCGCGCCTGGAGCCGACCAGCATGAACAACAACATCGCCTTTAACGTCAAGATCGTACCCTCGGCCGCCGACACCCATCAGCAGACCGTGGATACGATCTATTCATACGTCAAAACGTATGCCGATCTGGGCGGCATGCAGATGCAGTTCAACGTGGTTTCTTCCGAAACCCTGAAAGACGCCATGGCCCATCCGGAAAATTACCAGAACCTGCTGGTGCGCATATCCGGGTACAACGCCTATTTCGTAACCTTGAACAGGGCCATGCAGATGGAGCTGATCGAACGGGCCGAGTACGGCCTGTAATATAAGGAATGATCCATGACAACCGCAACGCGAGCGCCCCTGATCCTGGAGATCAAGGGCAACAGCCTGGATGACGGGCCGGGCATCCGCTCGGTGGTTTTTTTCAAGGGCTGTCCCCTGTCCTGCGTCTGGTGCCACAACCCGGAAAGCAAGAAACCGGGGCCGGAAATATCCTTTGATCCCAGGGCCTGCATCGACTGTAAGACCTGCCGCGAAATCTGCCCGCAACAGGCCGTTTCCCCGGACAACCCCCATTACATCGACCGGGAACGCTGCGACCTCTGTTTCAAGTGCGTTGATGCCTGCCCGTCCGGAGCCCTGAGCCGGGTGGGAAATTCCCTGACAACAGAACAGGTCCTTGAAAAAATATTGCCGGACAAGCCGTTCTTCGACACCTCCGGCGGCGGGGTCACCCTGTCCGGGGGCGAGCCGACATTGTTCATGGAATATACCGCCGACCTGCTGGCCGCCCTGAAAGCGCGGCATATTCACACCCTGCTGGAGACCTGCGGGTTTTTTGATTTTGACCGGTTCACGCAAATGATTTTCCCGCTCGTGGACACCATATACTTTGACCTCAAGCTCCATGACGGCGTAACTCACCAACGATACTGCGGGGTTTCCAACGAGAAAATCCTGGCTAATTTCGAAAGGCTGGTGGAAAAAGCGGCCGCTGCCGGAAAGGTGCTGCTGCCGCGTACGCCCCTGATTCCGGGGATAACCGACAACCAGGAAAATTTAAAGGCCATCGCCGGATTTTTAAACCGCCTGGGAGTGAAAAAAGCCGCCCTGCTGGCCTACAACCCGCTCTGGCATGAAAAGACCGACAAGATCGGCGGTGAAAACCGCTTACGGGACGACCCGGCCATGAAAAAATTTCTGTCCGCCGAAGCCGTGGCCCAATGCAAGGCCATATTTAATAGTTATGGGATAAAGGTTTAGGGGCTGAGGCTTTATATCTGTCATCGCCCGGCTTGATATTTTTCATCGCCCGGCTTGATATTTGTCATCGCCCGGCTTTATATTTGTCATCGCCCGGCTGGACCGGGCGATCCAGATACGATTGACCGTTATAAGGGATAAAGCCCCGTTTTACTCTGGATCACCCGGTCAAGCCGGGCGATGACGAGCGTTAGACCGGATTGCCCGATAAAATCCGGTAATGACCATTGGTAACTTAAAGTGGGGGCATATATGGAAAGCATCGCAAAAATCTCCCAGCCGGTGCTGGTCACCGGCGCCACGGGATTTATCGGCCGCCGGGTGGTGCACAAGCTGCGCCAAGCCGGCGTCGGGGTCAGGGCACTGGTCCTGCCGCAAGAGACCATACCGGACGAGTGGCAACAGCAGGTGGACATCGTCCGCGGCGACATCTCGGACCCGGCGGCCGTCCAGCAGGCGATCGCCGGGGCCGGCACGGTCATCCACCTGGCGGCCGTGGTCTCGGACTGGGGGGATGAACGGCTCTACTGGAAATACACCGTCGACGGCAGCCGACTGGTGTTTGAACAAGCCGTTAAAAACAAAACCCGGGTGGTGCTGACCGCCAGCGTCGTTGTGTACGGAGATAATATCGCCAAAAGCCCCTGCCCCGAGGAGACCGGTTACGGCAAAACATTCGGCCCGTACAGCCGCACCAAGCAGGCCCAGGAAAAACTGGCCTGGGAATACTACCGGGACAGGGGCCTGCGCCTGACCGTGGTGCGGCCGGCCAACGTCTACGGGCCGGGCTCCGGTCCCTGGCTGCATGATATCGTGGATGTCCTGAAAACCGGCGCGCCGGGCCTGGTCTCCGGCGGCAGAGGAAACGCCGGGCTGGCTTTCGTGGACAACGTGGCCGATGTCCTGATCCTGGCCGGCGTCGATGAGGCCGACATCGGCCGGGTCTACAACGCCTGCGACGGCCTGGACGTAACCTGGAACCGGTATTTTACCGACCTGTCGGAGATGATCGGCCGCGGAAACCCGGCCTCGATTCCCCGGCCCCTGGCCGGCGGCGGCGCG
>CAYSMV010000534.1:0-2389 GCA_964432245.1 uncultured Desulfobacterales bacterium | reverse complement strand
CACCAGGCAAATTCTGGAGGCGCTGGGCTATTTCCCTCGCCAGATCTATGAAAAATACCGGGAAACATTTACCCTGGACAACGCCATACTCTGCCTGGATACCATGCCCTACGGCGACTTCCTGGAAATCGAGGGAGACAGAACATGTATCCGGGAGATGACAGACCGGTTAGGGCTGGAGTGGAATAAAAGAATTCTCGCCACCTACCTGGGGCTTTTTGAATACATCAAAGAAAAAGCTTCGCTGGAATTTAACGACCTGACCTTTGCCGCGTTCCGGAATATCCATCAGGATTTTCCCGCCTGCTGGAAACATTTTGAACAGAGCGCGACCTGAACTTGCTGAAAAATCAGGAGGACAAACCTTTCTACAGGCGCCCCCCTCATCGATCCTTCAGAAACGTCAATGGCATTTATCGGGACGGTGTTTTCATTCAGCGTCGTTGTTGTCCGAGATCACCGCCTCTCTTGACGCGCCTTCTGCGGCCACGGCCGCTTCTTCCTGGCCACGGTTTTCGATCGCTTCGGATGTTTGTTCCACAATCCTTTCATCCGGCGATCCTTCGACAGCAGCCCCTTCAATCGTCCGTGCCGTGGCGTTCAGCACCGCCAGGCGGGCCAGCAGCGCGTCGTTTTCTTGCACCAGCAGGCTGAATTTATTCTCGTTTTCCAGGAAAGAACTCTGCGCGTCCAGGCGCGCTGTCCGCTCATTGAAAAACAGCACCGCCAGACAGATCGCCGCCAGAATTAAAACCACGGCCGCCGCGCTCAGGCCAACCAGGTATCTCTCCAGATTGTTAATCCGGAGCGTCCGGCCGTATCCACTGACGATCATAACCTGCCAGGGACGTCCCTTCCAGAAAGTGATTATGCGCTGAACGGCCGAAACGATCTTTCCCATTATCGATTGTCTGTCCATTGATTACCCCGCGCAGCCGTAAAGGTTCAATCCCGCCCGGGCAAACCGAGATGTCGACATGCCTCACGGGTCGCCTTTCTTCCGGAAGATGTCCGCTGCAGCAATCCTTCCGCCAGCAGGAACGGTTCCACGACGTCAACCAGGGTATCTGTCTCTTCCTGAAGGGTGGCGCCGATGGCTTCGATACCTACCGGCCCGCCGCCATAATAGTTGATGATCGTAGTCAGGTAAGACCGGTCCAGCGGGGTTAACCCCTTTTCATCCACGCCCTCCAGCGCCAGCGCCGCGTCCACCACCGCCGTGGTCATTACTCCCTCGCAGCGCACCTGAGCGTAGTCTCTGACGCGTTTTAACAGCCGGTTGACAATGCGTGGCGTTCCCCGGGAGCGCCTGGCCAGAGTCAAGGCGCTTTCATCGTTAATGGCGATATCCAGCAATGCCGCCGAACGACGAACGATCTTCACCAGGTCCTCGGTCGTATAGAAATCAAATTTGCGAAAAATTCCGAACCGGTCCCGCAGCGGTGCCGATACCAATCCCACCCTGGTCGTAGCACCGATCAGAATAAACTGATTTAACCGGAATCGATGGCTGCGGGCGTGAAGGCCTTTGTCAAACACGAAATCAATGGCAAAATCCTCCATGGCCGGGTAGAGCAATTCCTCCACGGCTTTGGGAAGGCGGTGAATTTCATCCACGAACAGGATATCGCCCCTTTCCAGGCGAGTCAACATCCCGACCAGATCCCCTCCCCGCTCCAGGGCCGGGCCGGAGGTAACCGTCAAGGCCGCTTTCGTCTCCGCGGCTATGATATGCGCCAGCGTGGTCTTTCCCAAACCCGGGGGCCCGTGGAAAAGAATGTGTTCCAGGGGTTCATCCCTTTGCTGGGAGGCCTTTATGGCGATTCTCAATGTTTCGACCGCTTCCGCCTGCCCGACATATCCCGTAAAATCAAGCGGCCGCAGGGAAAAAATTTCCCTGTTCAGGTCATCTTTTGCGCCGTCCGGCTTCAGCGTATCTTTTTTATCGGAAGAAAACGTCAGAATGCCTTTTTCCATTGCCTGATCAATCCCTACCGCGTTTTAAAGATTTCATCCAGCAGCTCTTCGGGGGTGGAGATAGTTGCCTTGCGTCGCAGCGCGTCAAAAATCATCTGCCTGGCCTCAAGCGTCTTATAGCCCAGCTGTCCGACCAGGACGTTCATCGCCAGTTCGGTGAAGGCCGTGTCACGGGTATCGGCTTCAACATTTACGGCGTCTATATCACCGGCAAACCGGCCCACCTTGCCGGAAAGCGTGGCTATGATTTTCTGGGCCGTCCGGGCGCCGATTCCCCTGAGCTGACTTAACACGGCCGTGTTTCCGGTTTCGATGGCGGCGGCGATTTCCCTGACGGACAGGGTCAGGGCCTGGGCCGCTTTAAGCGGTCCGATGGCCTCCACGGATATCAAAAGCCTGAAAAAATCTTTCT
>CAYSMV010000533.1:0-2802 GCA_964432245.1 uncultured Desulfobacterales bacterium | reverse complement strand
CTGGAACCATTCCGAAGTGTTTCTGAAACTTCGCGATTTTTCCAACCTGAAGGGCAAGTGCGGCCGCTGTGAATTCAAGAATGTCTGCGGCGGCTGCCGGGCCAGAGCCTATGCCGCCACCGGAGATTTTCTGGAAGAAGAGCCTCTCTGCGCCTATCAGCCGGCCGGAAGCAGAAGGTAAATGGTTGTCATTGCCCGACTCGATCGGGCAATCCACTCATGCGGCCAAGAGCAGAAATGATATTCAATCATTTTAAATTGATTCACCCGGTCGAGGCAGTCTCTCTGCTTTTGTCCATCAGAGGGAAAAATATGCTGAAGGTGCTGCCTTCCCCGGGCCTGCTGTCAACCGTGATGATGCCGCCAAGATTCGTCACCACCCCGTGCACTACGGAAAGCCCCAGCCCGGTACCCTGCCCTTGCGGCCGGGTGGTGAAATAAGGCTCGAATATGCGTTCCCTGACCTCGGGCGTCATGCCTTCGCCCGTATCCCTGACGACCAGCCGGCAATACCGTCCGGCAAAGCCGACGGGCGCGGTTCCATCCCCAAGCCCCGAATCAGGATCACTCTCCCGCAGGTTAACTTCAAGCACGCCTCCGTCCGGCATGGCCTGAAGCGCGTTGTTGCAGAGGTTCAGCACAATGGCGTGAATCTGAACCGGGTTGGCGTAAACCAGGCAGTCTCCGGCCGTAATCCTGTCAATCACCTCAACCGACGGGGACGACAGGGCGCGGACCGTTTCCAGCGCCTCGGCCACGATCACGCCCATGTTCACGGGGCTGTAGTCCTCTTCCGCGGACCGGCTGAACGTCAGCAAATGCTTAACAAGGCCCCTGGCCCGCATGACCGACTTGCGGACCTGGATCAGGTTCTTGTGAGCGATTGTCCCTTCCGGCGTTTCACCGGCAATAACATCCGTGTACCCCATGATGCCGGCCAGGATATTATTAAAATCATGAGCGATCCCTCCGGCCAGGGCGCCGACCGCCTCCATTTTATACTTCTGCCGGAGCTGCTCTTCCATCTTTTTCAAGTCCGTGACGTCGCTTAAAAAAACCAGAACGGCCGGCCGGCCTTCCCACTCAATCAGGACATTGGTAATCTGCACCCACAGCAACTGCCCCGCTTTACTGAATACCCGGAACGAATAGGTCGATTCAAGCTGTTCCCCCTTAAGCCGCTTTTTATAGCGCTCCAGGACCATATCCCGGTCATCCGGGTGTATCAGATCCACGAACTGCGTTTTGGCCAGATCTTCCCTGGAATATCCGAACATCGCCACGCCCTGAGGATTGGGAAACTTAATGACACCGTCCTGGGCCACAAAAATGGCGTCCCCGGCATTATCAAACAGAACCCGGTATTTTTCCTCGCTCTCGCGCAGGGCCTGTCCGGCTTTTTTAAGATCTGAAATATCCCTGCTGATAATGGCATGATAAAGAGGCTGCCCCGCTTCATCCCGGATCAGAAATATATCGTTTAATGTAAAAACCCGCTCGCCGTTTTTTCTTTGCAGCAACAGCTCACCCTTCCACTCCCCCTTCTTCATGACTACCGGCACTATCTCATGAATCAGTTTTTTTCTGGTTTCTCTGTCATAATGATCGGTGACATATTTACCCCTGGCGGAGGCCAGATCGGTTTCGCCCAGAATCCGGCACATGGCGTCATTGGCGTAAACGATGCGGCCTTCAAGATCGGACCATCCCACCCCCTCGCCCGAAGCTTCGGTGAATCTGCGGAACATCATCAGCGATTCTTCCGTTTTCCTGCGTTCCGAGATGTCCCGTATGATTCCCCGAAAGCCGGTCGGGTCCCCTCCCTTATCCCTGATCAGGGAGGCGGAAACCTCGATATGGCAGCGCCCGCCGCTTTTTCTTATGATCTCGTAGGTGATATTCCGTGCCGGCACGCCGGTCCGATAGACCTGGTTAAACGCCTCAAACACCCTGACGGCATTCACCTCATCCAGGTATTGCCGGTAATCGGCGCCGACGGCCTCTTCCCGTGAGACGCCCAGGATTCTGCAATAAGCATCGTTAACCTCGACCGCCTTCCCGGACAGGTCGCATTCATAATAACCGTCCTCTATGCTCTCGATAATGCTTCGCTGCCTCGTTTCTTTTTCCATAAGTTCCCGGAAGTGCCGTTCCCTTTCGTCGAGGATGTCATCCAGGCCCTTCTCCGCCAGCGCGATGGCCTCAGGCACCGGTTCCGACAGCCTTTCTCCGCCCTTTTCAACAGCGCCTTTTCTCCTGCCGTTTATGTGCTTATCAGAGACCGGATTATACCCCCTGTTGTCTCCCTTCGGCTCCATCCCGCCGTCGAACCCGGCTTGAGGCGCATACGATCCGGATTCAGTCGCCCGTTCCCCTGCTTCCTGCCGGCCGAGCAGCCACAGGCCCCGGTTTACCGCCTCTTTATAATCGGTCACAATAAAAACATAAAATGGGAACCGGTACAGCCGCATGCTTACATTCACCACCATCCTCACCTGCGCCGGCATATTAAAACAAACAAACCCCAGCAGTCTCTCCTCACTCGTCCGAAGACCATTCGCCATCTGCTGACGCGCGACTCTGCCGGGGTTGCCACGGACCATTGAAAAATCCCTCAATTCCACGTATTGCCCGTCGCGGCCGATCATCTGACGGATAACTTTCTCCCTTTCGCGGAACAACGCGGCCATGCCGTGGTTCCCGGCGTATCCGTTGGGAATGGTCCAGAGAATCCGGTCGCCGATAAATCGAAAGGTGACCGAATAGCCGCCCTCTAAAGGGATATCCGTCCATTCCGGCCGC
>CAYSMV010000532.1:0-13522 GCA_964432245.1 uncultured Desulfobacterales bacterium | reverse complement strand
TACAAATAAAAAAGGGTTGTCCGGCCGAAAAGGACAAGCCTGTCGGCAAAAGGAATGACGAATTCAGCGCCGCGCGTGTTGACATGATAGAGTTCAAGCCAGATCGTATTAATCGCGCTCACGGCGCCGGCGAGGGCAAATGGAATTGAAATAATGATATCTTTACGCCTGATGCCGCCATGTCGCCACCACCGGTAAAGGACGGGCACGAAAACAAAGCAGACGGCGATCGACTTGCTGAGAAGGGCGCCCAGGAAAAAAACAAAGGACAGGGCATAAGCTCCCGGTTTTCCGCGTTCTTCGTATATAAAAAACCAGAAACAGGCCAGAAGAAAGAAAAAGAGGCTGAAGATGTTCTTCAGCTCCGAAATCCAGGCCACCGTTTCCACCTGTATCGGATGCACCGCAAAAACAAGAGCGACGGCCAACGCGGCCCGCGGGAAAAGCCGCCTCGTCACCGCCAGCACCAGGATGGCGTTCGCGATATGAACGATGAGGTTGACAAGGTGAAATCCGAACGGCTCGAAGCCCCACAGCTTGTGACCGGCCCAGAATACGGTAAAAATTATCGGGTAATACTGCGGCGTTTCCGAACGCGAGAGCCATATGGAACGAAGCGGCTCTTCCGATTTTGACCATTTGGAACCAAAAACATAAGAGTCATCGTCCCATATATATCCGTTGAAAAGCGAAGGAAAATAGATGAAGGCCGTCAGCCCGACAAGACAGGCGATGGATAATGTCTTTTTCCAGTCCATAGCAGCGGCAGACCAAATCGTTTAAACGGTCCGGAATCGGGGCGGGCCGGCTATCCGCTGTCGCCTTCCCTTACGATCCGGGCATACAAGGAATCGGGATAATCGGCGACTATCCGTTCGAACATGGCCCGGCTGTTCTTCAAATCTCCCGAAAGTTCATAAAGCCTGCCCAGGTGGAACAGGGCCTGATCCTTTATGGTTGCCCGCGGGTCATCCAGAATCTGTTTGAAACAGGCAGACGCCTGGTCGTAAGCGCCGCTGGCTTCGTAGGCGTAGCCCAGACCATTTAAGGCCAGGGTCCTGAAAAAATCGCTGTCTTCAAAATCGGACAGGGCCTTCCGGTAAGCGGCAATGGCTTTTTCATAGTCTTTTGAATGATAACAGTCGTCGGCGTATTTCAACCCGGCTATTTTCCCGGCGAGTGTCCTCCCGTATTTTTCATTCAGCAACCTATATTGTTCCGCCGCATCGACCTTGTCGCCCCCGGCTTCGGCGTTCTCGCTGTTAACCGGCATAATCTGGGTCAACCGGTCAAACGCCTTCTGCTCGGCCCGGATAGAACAATAAGAGACACCGGTAATAACGACAATAACGGCCATCAAGATAACGGCCGTGACAATCACCTGCCGTTTGTGGAGGCCGGTCCATGAAGACACGCGTTGCAGAGAATCAAGAATTACATCCGGTTTCTCAAGTTCCCGCTTGCGCGCCAGCGACACCCTGCTGATTTTTGCCATACGTCTTACCCCTCATTCAGAAACGACATCAATGTTTTTATCCGCTTCCAGCCGGCTTCCGGAATCTTGGCGCCTATCACCTGGCACACCTCGAAACCGCAAGCCGAACCAATGGCCCCGCATGTTTCAATAGAATAACCATTGACCAGACCGAAGAGAAACCCGGCCGCCCATAAATCTCCGGCTCCGGTGGTATCAACCGGAGGCCGGTCGGTCTGGGCTTTTATCTTGAACAACTGGTCATTATAACAGACACAACTGCCCTTCTCGCCGAGCTTCAGGACACCCAGAGGCGCGATATCCAGCAAACGCGACATGACTTTCCGCTCATCCCGATGTCCGCAAAACGCCTCGGCTTCGTCCTCGTTGGCGATCAGAATATCCACACAATCCCTGATAATCTCCTCCAGCAGCCCCCTGGCGGCATTGACTACCTCAAAGCTGGCCAAATCAAGAGAGACCCGGGCTCCCGCCGCCTTGGCCGCCTGTAACGTAGCCAGTATTAAATCGGGATTGTACAGCAGATACCCCTCCACTACCGCGATGGCGGAATCCGCGAACAAATCCGGCGTAATGACGGCCGGATCCATCTCGGTTGAGGCTCCGAGATGCGTAAACATGGTGCGCTGGGCGTCGGGCGTTATCACGGACAGCACTTCACCCGTCGGCGAGGATGACAAAAAAAGCAGGGGCTCGACCGAACTCCTCCGCAGATCGTCGGTAAACACCCGGCCGAAGGCATCATCTCCGAGTTGCCCGATAAATGCCGCCGCCCCGCCCAGCATGCCGACGCCGACGATGGTATTACAGGACGAGCCGCCGGAAATCACCGCCGCCGTTGAGCTCGCCCGCGCCAGGGCGGATTCGATGAATTGATGATCAACCAGGGTCATGCCGCCTTTTTCGGCGCCAAGCGCCGCCACAAAAACGTCGTCCTCTTTTAAAAGAAGGTCCACCAGGGCCGAACCGATCCCGGTTATTTTCTTTCTCCCGTTGAACATCAAAATTTTCCCGGAAATTAAATTCTCACGAGCCGAGCTTTTCAGCGCGATAAGCGGCCAGATATTTCATGCAGTAATCGTCTTTACCGGCCAGGGCCTCGGCCGCCGCGATCATGGCCATCATCCGCCTGTCCAGAGGATTTATAATGGCACCGTCCAGCCCTTTCAAAACGGCCATAACCATAAAAGTCCGGTTCAGGAGTTTCCTCTCCGGAAGCCCGAAAGAAATATTGGAAAGTCCGCAGGCGGTATGAATTCCCGGAAAAGTCTTCATTATCCGCTCAATGGCTTCTAAAAAGGCGATCCCGTAGGCGCTGCTGGTCGCCACCGGCTGAACCAGCGGATCGACGTATATGTTGCCGATCGGAACATTTCTGTTCACCAGGCTGTTAACCAGCTTGTCCGCGATAGCCAGCCGCTGTTCAACCGTTTCCGGCATGCCGTCATCGCTCATACACAAAGCGATCACCTTGACGTTGCCACCGGAAAGCAGCGGCAGCATGGCATCATAACGCTTTCTTTCAAGAGAGATGGAATTAATCATGGCCTCGCCCCGATGGATGGCCAGGGCCGCCGCCAGCGCTCTGGGATCAGGGGTGTCTATACAACAGGAAACATCTGCCGCTTCCTGCACGGTCGTCACCAGCCACTTCAGATATTCCTCCTCCCGGCCGACAAATATGCCGGCGTTGACATCAATTATATCGGCTCCGTTATCCCGCTGGTCAATGGCCAGTTTGGCAATCATCCCGGCGTCCTGGGCCTTGATGGCTTCGCCCACGGACTTGCGGCTGGCGTTAATCAGTTCTCCGATCACAAACATGCTGGTCTCCTTTGAGCCGGAAAACGTCCCGGCCGAATCGTTATTATGTTTTACCCGAACAGCGGATTACATGTCAAGAAACGGTTTCTGGGCGACAAAAGCCCCCGGCGGAACAGCAACAAAATCGTTTTCATCATAAGGACCGAATAAAATCTTACGAAAGTACTCTCCGGTACCGGTTCTTTCTTCAAAACGTTTCTCAAAAAAGCGGGCGTTGGCTATCGCCCGTTGTTTCAAAGACGCCTCATCCTGACTGGTTTCAGTATGGATTAAAATGATGTGAGTATAATGCTTCAATTCTTCTTTAGCCGCCCAGATCGCCTCTTCCCGTCCGACCCTGGGAATATAATCGTTTTCCATAAAGCCCAGGGGATCCTTCTGTTCCGCCACCCAGCCGGGGGTGAGGTAATACGCCCCCGGATTTTTTTTGAACGCCTTAAGATAGGCTTCCCGCGTCCCGAGAAACAAGGCGATACAATCATGCACCCGGGGAATAATTAATCCCTGGGCCGGGGCCTTGACGCCGACGACGCCGTTGGCGCACAATCCATATCCCAGGACAACGGTGGATACGGACGGCTCCACGCGGTCGACAGCTTCCTGGATGACACCCGGCATCCGGTCGGGCGTGCGGTGCAGGGCCTGATCCAGATATATCACGCTGATATCCCGGTTCCCTGACCGGGATAAAAGCCAATCAAGCTCGGGCTGCAGCGAGCGACAGGCAATAATCTGTTTATTTTTCTTCGTGCTTACCATTTAAATTGTCTGGTCATGAAAAATCCATGTTCTCGATAAAGGCCATCATGAAATCAGGCCGTTCCGCCAGAGACAGATGCTCAGCCGCCGCCAGCCGTGTTTCGATAAACCGCCGCGCGCCCACATCCGTCAGCATCCGTCGGCAACCCAGCAGACTGGAATTCCCCACAAAATTGACCTTTCCCGCCAGGCCCCGGGGAAGCAGCCCGATGGCCGCCAGACTGCCGGGGTTCAACGTGAAACCGAAGCCGCCGGCGACAACCACCTCGTCGATTTCCCGGCCGGCCTCCTTGACAAAAATATCCACCGCCGTCCTGATAGCGCTCTTGGCAAGCTGAACCTGCCGGACATCTTTCTGGGTGAAAAAAATATTGTCTCCGTAAGCAAACGCCGCCACCCCGTCTACATCCCGCAGACCGGCCGCGACATCATCCGAAAAATTACCGCTGTTTGCGGGACCGGCCATGCGACCGCTCTTATCAAGCACGCCCAGATCGAGCAGACCGGCTGTCAGGTCAACAATACCGCTGCCGCAGATTCCCCTTACCGGTGCCCCGCCGACAGTCGTAAAAGTCAAACTGTTTTCAACCACTTCCACGGCTTCCACGACGCCGATCCCGGCCCTCATCCCGCTGGACATACCCATTCCTTCAAACGCGGGACCGGCCGCGGTAGAAGTAATCAGAATCCTGTCATCCACCTGCAGGCTGATTTCGCCGTTAGTTCCGATATCGATAAACAGAACCGTTCTGTTCCGGTTGAAAAACCCGTCACAGACCAGCATGCCGGCGCTGATATCCGAGCCCACAAACGCGTGGGCCACCGGAGGCACATATACCTGCGCCGAGGGATTGACGGTGCTAAGATGAAAAACATCAGCCGGATATCGTCGTCCCCCTTCAATGTCAACGGTAAAAGGGAACCGTCCCAGCGGTTCCGGACTGATGCCGGCCGCGATCTGCAGCATGGCTGTGTTGCCGCCGACGACCACATCCAGGATCTCTTTCCGGTCTGTCCCGGTATGAACGCAGACCTCACTGATGATTTTGCCGATGCCCCTGTGAACCGCTTCTTGCAGTTCCCGCAGGCCGTCTGTCGTCGATCCTTTCTGAATCCTGGTCATGACGTCGTGCCCCATGGCAATCTGCGGATTCAGCGTGGAGACGGTGGAAAGGACCCGGCCTGATTCCAGACAGACGAGGCTGCCGACCAGCGTTGTTGTTCCCATATCAACAGCCAGGCCCTTGGGGGAATACCACCGTTCCCAGGCCTTCAGGGGGAACCGATTCTTTTCGTACCGCATAACAAAAGAGCCGTTCTCCTCTTCCAGCACCCGCACCGCAAAATCAGACGCCTTCATGACACTGCCATCCCCCGATGACTCGAACGTCTTGCCTTCCAGAATGGGAACGTCTCCGTCCTCCGGAGCAATCGCCAGCACCCGCACCGTCATGTCAACGTTCGCTTCAAGGCGGCAAGCCAGACGGATACCCCGTTGAGCATCTTCTCTGCTGATGGCTTTATGCGGTGTTTCAGAAATCGCGGCCGCGCTGCTGACTCTAACACGGCACTGGCCGCACACGCCCTGGCCGTTACAGGGCGTTTCCAGAGACGCCCCTGTTCGCAGCAGGACATCACGGACGGTTTCGCCGGGAATCGCCCGAACGGTTTTCCCGCCGGGATAAATGGTGATGTCAGCCATGTCAACCTCCAGGATCAATCACAACGCAACGAAGAAAAAGAAACGGTCTCATCAATCTCTTCGGCCAGGGCGTCCAGTTTTCGCCTGAGCTTTTCAACATCCAGACCCGGCGGCATGGCCGCCTTGATGCGCATGCTGAATTCGGAAAAATCGCTGCTATCTTCGGAATAGTCGACGGTCGTCTCCATCTCGACGATATTTATATTGAGGGCCGCCAGCAGTTGAGACGTGCGATAGACAATTCCCATGCGATCCCGTCCCTTGACCCGAATTTCATAATCAGGTTGCGTCGGCGCTCCGGTTTCATCATCAGCGGCATCCCGTTTGAAGACGGTCACGCTCAGATTCTGTTCCTCTCTTAACCGCCGGCAGGCTTCCTGCAATTTCCGGTACATCTCCTCCTGTTCGCTGGTCACCAGAATCATCAAAGAAAAATGCGTGCCCAGAAATACCATTCTGGAATCTTCAAAATTACACCCGCAGCCGAATATTTCCCTGGAAACTTTTGCGACGATCCCGGTAATATTGGCGCCCACGGCCGATATGATAAAATGTTGCGTCATCAGCAGTTTTTCCCATCCTTATAATTTATATCCCCGGGCTGCCGACCGCCCGGGCGAGAATTCTGCGCAGCGGCCCTTCCGTCGTTTCTGAAACGACTGCCCGCGAATCTTTCGCTCCGGCATCGCGGCACTTCTCCCGCGATGCGAAAGTCACGGCTTTGCGGGCGTAATCGACGGCCGCCTGCTCATCTTTGAAAACGCGCCTGTTCTCGCCGGCCTGTACGACATATTGTCTGATTTCTCCGGATTCCCGGACATACACCAGGGCCTCGGCCTCGACCATAATCAATCCCACCACCGCCCCGGCGGCATTGGCCACCGGAGCGTACTCCGGAAGAATAAACCTGGCGTTCAATACCCGGGCGACCCGTTTTACAAAATATCCGGCCGGGGCACCGATACCGATAACCGGAAATTCACTTGAAATCGAAACCGTCACGGTCTCTTTCTCTCCACCGAGGGATTGATCAAAAAGCCACCGCCCCCATTTTCCGTCTATCTTCTCGGGCAGATGATGCTTTTCCCGGGCCAGGAAAACGATCGCTTCTTCGGCGATCATGGCCGTCATCCGGTCCAGCACCAGTTTGACAAAATCCTTCTCCCTCTTCTGAAACAGACGACAGATCCCGGAAAGCGCCAGACGTGACGTCTGCGCGCACCAGTTATTCATCTCCCCTGTGACGTGCAGTAAATCAGTAGGCGTCACCGTCGCCACGCCGATAATACCGTCCCGGATCAGGGTCTCGGCGTTCAGTTGAACCTCATGGTGTACACCGGTATTCGTCAAAATCGTTGCCAGGCTCCAGGGCCGTTCGGACAATACGGAAAACATGCGACGGACGGCCGGTGAAAAAGACGCCAGGATTTCAGGCGCGGGTTCTTTCTGAAGAACCCAGTAAATCAGGTCCGTTGATTTCCAACCGTAACCGCGCCTTTTATTAAGTTTCTCGAAATCATCCCTTACTTCAGGAAAGGACGCGGCCAGCCGGGACAAGGGAATGGCCCGGTCCGGACCGATCCCGACCCGCCCTTCGTGATCAATAAAAAGTTTGCTGTCGCAGCCGATAACCGCGGTTCTGATTCTGGCGGCGCGCACGGCGGTCTTGATATCCCCCACCCGGGCGCCTTCATCGGCAACGGCCACGGCGCCTTCTCTCATCAGGGCCATATCCGTAGTTGTGCCGCCGATATCAATAACCAGGGCCGAATCCACCTGTGAAAAGAATTTCCCGCCGATGGCGCTGGCCGCCGGACCCGACAGCACCGTTTCAACAGGCCGCCGAACGGCCTCGGCCTGGGGCATCAAGTAGCCGTTTCCTTTCACCACCATCAGGGGAGCGGTTATCCGCCGGTCCCTCAAAGCGCGTTGAACGGCGGCCGTAAACTCATGCATCACGGCCACCAGCGAAGCGTTTAAACAGGCGGTAGAAGCCCGCTTTACCGAATCCAGCCGGGTTGAAAGCTGGTGGCCCAGCACAATCGGCAGATCACACAGCCGGGAAATGGCCTCCATGGCCGCGTATTCATGGGAGGCGTTAAGAGGGCTGAAATAACTTGAAACAGCCAGCGCCTCCAGGTCGTGTTGATTGGATTTTACCCAGGCAATAATACCGTCAATATCAAGCTTCGCCTGTTCCTCTCCCTGGGAGGTATGTCCGCCGCGAAAATATGCGATTTTTTCAGCGGAAAACCCGGCCTCGAACCCATAGCTGCTGACAAGATCGGAATCGTATCCAATAAGTATCAGGCCGGTTCTCCGGATTTTTCCCTCAGCCACCGAATTGGTCGCCAGGGTGGACGACATGCCTACCAGCAAAATGCTGGCGGGATCATTAATTTCCAGCTTTTCAATGGCCCTGATGATGCCCCTGGCCAAATCTCCATGATCCGTCAGGGTTTTGGCGGAAGAAACAATATCATGCCCGGCGTAATCAAGAAGAACGCTGTCGGTAAAAGTCCCGCCGGTATCGATGCCGAGGAGGTAACCCCCGCCGGACAGGGTATGGTTTTTTGCCGTCATTGTCAGGTTTCCGATTATTTTCTCACGATGCCCGTCTTTGAAAAATATGCATCTCCTTCCGCCAGAACCTTGTTGATATCCTTTTTCACATCATCTGGGACCTTGACGATGGGACCCACATGGTTATCGATGATATCCCTGGTCTTTTCGATAATCCTGTCTTTCATGGTCAAGCGGCCCTTGGCGTCCCAGTCCTCGTAACTGTCCCGGTTCATCAGGGTCGGGCGCCAGTGCCGCCGGAACCATTTCATGGTATGGTCCTCATAAAGATAGTGACCGCCGGGCCCCACATTATTGATCACGTCAACAGCCAGCGTCTCTTCAGACGTTTCGACGCCCCGCTGAATGACGCGGCCCATGCCGATAATTTCATCATCCATGACGGTCTGAAATATATCACCGGTAATACCGGACTCCGTGTAGCCGTTGTCATGAACGAATTCCGCTCCGCTCAACATGGCGGCGTGGATGGAAAACGCGGCTTCAATGGCGGACTGGGTATCCATGGCCTTGGTATCCGTGCACCCCGAGGTGGAGAACATGGGCAGACCCATAAAATGAGCCACCTCCGTCATGGCGGCACTTAGAATGCTCAGTTCCGGCGCCCCGTAGGAATACACGGAACGGCGCATATCCAGAATGGACTGGACGCCGCCCACGATGACGCAGGTTCCGGGATTGATCAGCTGAGACACCACCACTCCGACCATGGCCTCGGCCATACCCACGATAATCTGCCCGGCATGAGAGGCCGGTACGGTGGCGCCGCCGATGCAGCAGGGTGTGTAAACGTGGGGAATGCGATGCTCGGCGCAGTAAATGCATTTATCCATGGCATGAAAATCACTGGTTAAAGGAGAAATCGGCTCGCTGTAATGAATATAGTTGGGCCGCTTTTTAAAAGCATCTTCGCCGCCGGCCATGATGATGCCGATTCGATGTTCGAACGCGCAGGCCTCCCGGGTAAAGGCCCAGTTCATGATGGGCGTGGTGGTGTTTAAAATCATATCGGCAAATTCATACACCGCTTCCATGCCGACGATAACGTCGCTGATGGATCCCAGTGACTGGACATAACCGATATTGGGCAGCGCGTCGCAGACCCTGGCTACCAGGGAAGCGTCTTTCCTCACGTAGCGACGCCGTTCCAGGGTGTCGGTGTCGATAAAATTGGGCGGCGTCGGCCCGGGGCCGAAATAGCTGCGGCCGCGCTCGATCCATATCTTTCTGCTTTCATCATTGTCCCAGGCAAAGACTTCGGTAAACGGCGGCGAAGTTACCAGCGCTTCGGTGACCAGGTGCTGCGGAATCCTTACCCGGGCGCCGTCCACCAGGGCGCCGTTCTTTTTCAACAGGTCCCGCGCGTATTCATGGTGGACGTTAACGCCGGTCGTCATCAGGGTTCTGATGATGCCGTGGTATATCGCCTCTTTCTGATCCTCCGACAAAATTGAGAATTGAGGCGTTAAATTCACTTTCATATTGGTTTGCGTGCTTCCCATGTCATCTCCTTCTATGTTCAGCCGCTTTTGTAACGGCCTTGATTATCATCGATCATGCTGCCGGGTCATTCTTCAACACGGCTAGGCGTGACGTTTTTCCGCCGCGTCGATAATCGCCGTCAACTCCTGTTTCAATTTTTTATCCAGCGGTTCCGGCTCATAGTCTTTAATAATCCGGTCGGTTTTTTCGTTAATGCGGTCATTCATGGAATTTTCCCCTTCCTCCTTCCAGGAGTCATAATCGGCCCGGTCCTGAAGCTGCGGCCGGAACCATTCCCGCCAGTGCTGATAGGTATGATCGTGGGTGACAAATTCCCCGCCGGGGCCGATTTCATCGATCACTTCCAGGGCCATATGAGCCTCATCCGTGCAGACGCCCTTACCGAACTGCCGGACCATGCCCATGATTTCCTCGCACATCACCAGCGCTTCCAGAGAGGCGTTGACGCCGCTGTCGGTATAACCGACGTCGTGAATCAGGCTGGCGCCGGATAAATAGGCGTAAAACAGGCTGGTGGTAAACTCGATGGCCGCCTGTTCATCCACCACCTTGGAATCGGTGCAGCCGCCGGTGGAAAACATCAGCAGCCCGAGCCATTTGGAAATATCGGTATTGGCCGCGGACGCCAGCGAAAGCTCCGGCGCACCATAGGAATAAGTAGTGGTAATCATGTCCATAACGGTGGTAACGCCGCCCATGATGAGCGGCATGCCCGGTTTTTTCAGGTAACACAGGGCTATGGCCACCAGCGTCTCGGCCAGAGACTGCACCAGCATACCGGCGATGGTGGCCGGCGCCGTGGCGCCGGAACTGGGGCAGGGCGTATACATGGCCGGAATGCCTTTCTCGGCCGCGAACAGCAGCTTTTCAACAGCCGTGCGGTCGTTCTTTAACGGGGAAATCGGTTCAATATAAGCCACAAACATGGGGTTAAGACGGAACTCTTCCTCCCCGCCGCGAACCAGGCAGGCCATTTTCCACAGATCTTCCAGCCCCTCGCCGTCAACGCTGGTTACAACATAAGGCTTGGTGCAGCCTTCCAGCATGGCCATGAACTGATGGCGATCGTATGTCAAGGGATTCGGCGCGTCACTGACGATGCCGTGGGACATGAAAAAATCATAGTTGGGCAAAACGTCCACAAATTTGCCGGCGGTCCTGATATCGTCGTATTTCGTTCTTCGGCGTTTACCGCTTTTCCGGTCATAGGTAAAGGGCAGGTCGGAACCCGTACCGAATGCCGCCGAATTTTTCTGAAGTTTCAACGAGCGCTGCCCGTCTCTGCCCATGAGTGTTATTTTCCGGGGATAAACCAGCAGCGCCCGCTCCACCAGAGACGTCGGGATCCGCACGTTATTGCCTCTTACCACCGCCTCGCTCTGCCTGAACAAAGCCAGCGCGTCCTCCTGGAAAATGTCCACACCGGTTTCTTCCAGCACATCCAGCGCCGCAAAATATATCTGCTCGATCTGATCGTCGGAAAGAACCCGGAACTGTGGCGTTAAATATGCGGATTCATTCTGTTTTCTTGCTATATTCAATGATTGATAACTTGGCATAAGAACCTCATTCATTCTTTTTCATCAGATAATGATGTGTCAGTTGATATAATCAGTAACAACCAACAACGGGGGTAATTGAACTAACGCAAGCCCATGGTCTGGACGGAAGCTAACTCAATACAGCCCTGGCTTTATCGACGGAACTGGCGGCATTGGCGGCGTACGCGTCGGCGCCGATTTCCTCTGCAAACTCGGCGGTTACGGGAGCGCCGCCGACGAGAATCTTGACGGTATCACGCAGACCCGCCTCTTTTAACGCATTGATGGTTTCGCCCATTTTGGGCATGGTCGTTGTCAGCAGCGCCGACAGGCCCACGAGCTCCGGTTTATGCTCCTTGACGGCGTCAACGAAAACCTGAGGCTTCAAATCAATGCCGAGATTGATCACCTTAAACCCGGCGCCTTCGAACATCATGCCCACCAGGTTTTTACCGATATCATGGAGGTCCCCCTCCACGGTTCCGATGACCAGTGTCCCGGCTCCCCTGGTATCCGTTTCCGAAAGAAGGGGCCGGAGAACCTCCATGCCCGCGTGCATGGCCTTGGCGGACCTCAGGACTTCCGGGATGAACATCTCGCCGGACTTGAAACGCTGGCCGACGACATTCATGCCCGCCAGCAAGCCTTTTTCCAGCGTTTCCTGGGCGGATATGCCACTGTCAACTGCTTCGTTTACAAGATTGGAAACATCTTCGATTTTTCCTGCGATTAAATTCTCGGCTATTTTTCCCAAATCAGCCATAAAAATCCTCCTTCTGGTTTGTTATGGTTCATATTATCGACAACAACTATCATTCCTTCCCATCATGAAAAAAAATATATACAAATTATGCGATCCAATAATTTCGACTTTTACGACTTTATCAATTTTGATGAACTCGTAAAAAGTCGCATTTTAGGCGGCAAAGTAAAAAGTTCAAGATCAAGGCGCGCAAATCTTGAGGAATGCAGCGTACTTAGTCGTACGTGAAATTCCGAAAGATGCGGCGCAACGCTGATATTGGACTTTTTACGAAGCCGTCAATTTTATTGACTAAACAAGACCGGGGTCACCGACAAAACCAGCTTCTGGCCTTTTAACTTGTCGACAACCGTGTCCGGCACCGGCTTCTCGGTTCTGACCAATATCAGATTCGTGTCCCCGAGCTCTTCCTCCTGTCCGATCATCATCCGGGAAATATTTATGTTCTCTTCTCCCAGAACAGCCCCGATGGTGCCGATGTCACCGGGCCTGTTGGCGGTCAGGATCAACAGCACGGCGTCATAGGGGCTCATATCCATGCGGAAGGAGTTGATCCGGACGATCCGGGGATAGATTTTGCCCAGAATAGTGCCCCCGACCGTCTGAGTCCCTTCGGTGGTGATGACCCGGACGGTCATCAAATTGATAAAATCATAAGGTTCGGCACTGGCTGTCTCGGAGACCCGGATGCCCATTTCCTGGGCAATGGAAGGCGCGTTAACGGCATTAACCGTATCCGTGACCAGCGGATCCAGCAGTCCATTCAACAGGGCGGTGGTAACCGGTTCCAGCTGCAGGCCATAATAATCGCCGTTGTATTCCACGGCGACTTCTTTCAGCTTGCCCTGGATAATCTGGGCCTGGAGCCGTCCGATGCGCTCGGCCAGTTCCAGAAAAGGTTTGAGCTTTTTCAACTTTTCCCCGGTCACCGAAGGCGCGTTGACGGCGTTGATAACGGTCCCGTCCTTTAAATAGGCGATGATCTGATTGGCCACGTCCACCGCCACATTGGTCTGGGCCTCCCTGGTGGATGCGCCCAGGTGCGGCGTGCAAATCAGGTTGTCAAATGAGAGCAGCCGGCATTCGCCGGGCGGCTCGGTGGCGAAAACATCCAGGGCGGCGCCGCCCACCCTGCCGGATTCAAGGGCCTGACATAAATCACCTTCATCAACAATACCTCCCCTGGCGCAGTTGATAATCATAACGCCATCTTTCATCTGCGCGAACGCATCCTTGTTCAACATACCGATGGTTTTCTTTATTTTGGGGACATGCACCGTGATGTAATCAACCTGCTTGTAAAGTTCCTCCAGCGAGACGCTTTCAAAACCGGCCTGTTCGATCCGTTCCGG
>CAYSMV010000531.1:0-2457 GCA_964432245.1 uncultured Desulfobacterales bacterium | reverse complement strand
CAACGATTTCGAAGGAGAAAAGAATCAGCAAATCCGGACGGCTCTGCTGGAGGTGAAAAAATTCGGCCATGATGAATCCCGTGAAGCCGTGACCTGGGTCAATAAAACCCTTCAGATCTACATCAACGCCCTGAACCAGGTTCCCAACTGTCCGCGGAACGGCATCTATACCGCCGGCTATTATGCCTTGAACGTCAATGACGTCTACGGCGCGAAAACGCCCTCCCTGCCTTCCGGCCGGATGAGAGGCGTTCCGCTGGCCAACAGCGTCACGCCGCATTACGGCATGCCCATGACGGATCTGCTCTCCTCGCTGAATTCAGTGTCCGGCGTCGACTTCGTAAAATACGCCCCCAACGGCACCTCTACCACCTTTACCATTGATTCGGCTCTGTTCCAGGGGCCGGAAGGCCTCAAGAACCTGGCGGGGATCATCAGCACCTATTTCAAAAAAGGAGGCATGCAGTTCCAGCCCAATATCATCGACCGGAAAATTTTACTGGAGGCTTACGAGCATCCGGAAAAGCACCGCTACCTGCTGGTGCGGATCGCCGGTTACTGCGCCTATTTTTATGATCTTTCCGATGAGCTGAAAAAGATTATCATCAACCGGACCTGCTATTCATGAATCCGGGTACTCTCTCAGACGGCAACCAGACTTATGGGATCGTAAAAAGCCTCAATCTCGCCCGCAGTGAACTTCTGCGAATTCTTCATGATTTTAATATCATCCGTGGAGATGTCATAAAAAACACCAGGCAGCGCCGGTTGACTTGTGCCGTTCAGGATGCCATAATCAGATAAAACATTTTATTCGTTTTATAAATCCTCTTTGGCGCTGACGGTTCATGAAAGCTCCTATCAGCAAAAGCTCAAAGGCGCGCAATTTTGACCAGGCCTATGAAGGCCCGGGAATGTATTACGGCTGGGATGTGCGCCCGGAGTTCAGCGATTTTTTCGGAAATATGGCGCTCACCGGCCTTCAGGCGCTTGATCTGGGGGCCGGTGAAGGCCGGTATGCCGTCTATCTCGCCAGGCGCGGCTGCGCGGTTACGGCCGTGGATTTTTCCGCTTCCGGACTGAATAAGCTCAAGGCGATTGCCGGCCGGGAACAACTCTCCATCGTCACGGAGTTGCGCGACCTTGAAAATTACGCGTTTAAACAGGCGGCCCATGATGTTGTCGTCGCGGCTACTATTCTGGATCATCTTGAAGAACCGGCCCGGAGGCGCACGCGGGACGGTATGGTCAATGCTTTGAAGCCGGAGGGATTGATTTACGCGAACGTGTTTACCACTCATGACCCGGGGTATCGGGCAGCCGCTGATCCGGAGACGCGGGAGGGCGTCAGCGACACCTCTTTTGGCATGGCCCATTATTTCGCGCCGGGTGAATTGAAGTCCTGTTTTCCGGAGTTGACGATTCTTTATTATTATGAAGGGGTCGAAAAGGACACCTCTCACGGCAGGCCGCACCATCATGGCTGGGCCAGCCTGATCGCGCGAAAGGATTGACTCATGGCGCGGAAGTCTAAATCCGGATGCACGGCGCCTTTGTTGACGGTGGAAGATTCCGGAGTCAGGCCTGTTATAACCGGTCACGAGTTTCAGAAATATCAGACGGCAGTCACGCGAAGTCTTTGTTTAGGGAGGGGAGGACGTCATGAATAATATATTCACAAGACGTTTTTCCTTGATATTGTTGTCGGTATTGATTGCAGGCCTTTTTTTGTTTTCAGGTTGTATGTACGGCAAGGTGAAGTATCCGCTTGACCGGGATGTCGCCCAGACCTGTCTGGGCGAGAAAGTCGGTTCGTCCAGCGCGCATTCCATTGCCTGGCTGGTGAGCTGGGGCGATGCCGGTACGGCCGCCGCCGCCGAAGACGGAGGCATCCAGACGATCAACCACCTGGATGGGGAATATTTTGTGCTGCTCTTCGGTTTATACGCCCGCCAGACAACCATCGCTTACGGAGATTAGAGTGCGGTCAGAAGTTTTTATTGTTATTTTTATTATGTTTGCGGCTTTTACGTCGGCGGGCTGCGTCTCCGGATTTATTTACACGAATGTGACGGAGCCCCTTTCGACCGATATGGATAAAACCCCCCGTGGAGAAAAAACCTTCTCCATTGACACTAAAGAACTGAAAGAGCCTTTTACCGGTTTCGGCCTCAGCGCCGAGTGGGACAGCCGGGCCATCGGGGACGCCGCCCGTCGCGGCGGGATGGAAATCGTTTTTTTCGCGGATTTACAGACTATCAGCATCCTGAACGGCCTGTGGAAACAGCAGATCGTCCGGGTCCGGGGAAAATAGAACAAGCCTTCTGTCATGTCTTTATACTCTCTTGTCACCGATTTCACGCCTGAAGGCGATCAACCGCGGGCCATTGAAGGCCTGTGCCGGCATCTTCGGTCAGGCGGAAAGCACGTGGCCTTTATGGGCGTGACCGGCTCCGG
>CAYSMV010000530.1:0-5243 GCA_964432245.1 uncultured Desulfobacterales bacterium | reverse complement strand
GCTGGGGTATCTTTCCCCCGCTGCTTACGAGCGTCAGTTCTATGCGCAAAGTAAGGCAGCGTGAATGTTTTGGTGTCCATTATTGACGACTGACCCCAGATGTATGCTTTTATTCATCGGCCTGGAGTTCGTTGATCATGAAGAGCTCAAACACATGAACAAAGATTTCGCCCTGAAAGTCGATTATACGACGGCCTTAAAAAACATCAACCGTGCCGGCATCGGCGTCATCGGCGCCTTTATTTACGGAAGCGATGATGACACCAGGGAAAAACTCCTGAAAAGAGCGGCCTTTGTGCAGCACAATCGCGTGGATGTAATGCAGCAGAGCAAGATGACGGCTTTTCCCGGAACCGAGATTTTTTATCAGCTTCAGAAAGAAAATCGTATTCTTTATACCGACTATCCCAGAGACTGGGAAAGATATAATTTTTACGAACTCACCCATATCCCGCTCCACATGCAACGCCATGAATTTATAAGGACCTTCCGCGCCTGTGTGTCTAAAACCTATTCTTATAAGACCATTTGGCTGAAATCATTAAAAACACTGTGGCGCACCAGAAATCTTGAAGTGGCCGGGTTCTCCATGCGGTTAAACTTCAGCTACCGCATGCTCAGCCTGCACCATATTAAGCAGCAGATGGATCAGGAATAAATTCGGTGAAATTCGGTGCCAGTATATCTATTTATGATAATTCGTATACTGGCACCGGATTATGGCACCGGATTGCCGTTTATTTTACTTCCAAAGTAAAGGCCATGTTGTGCATGTATTCGTCGCAGACCGCCGTATCCGGATAGGGGCTCTTGTGGGAAAGGGTGACGATCCGGCAGCCGGCCCTGACAAGCGGCAGCGTCACTTTCCCGTCGGTGTCGGTCACGCCGCCGGCCGGACAATGTTTTTCCATACCGCCGGCATGCGGGGCCACGTCCGCGGATTTGTTTTCTTCGGTATAACCCGCGTAAGCGGCGTTGACGGAAACACCCGGCGCCGGCTTATCCCGGAACAGAACCATCAGGCTGAGATTGTCTCCAGTTCTGATTTTTATTAAATCTGAAAGAGGTATAATCTCCAGCTCCTGGCCGGTTTTCCCGCCCAGATTTTTATTCTGCCCGCCGGCCATGATTACGGTCTTGGCTTCGATGCTGTAGCTGGTGCAGGAAATAGGATTTTCCACCTCTCTCTTGTCGCACCATTTTCTTCCCTCGGTTGTCTTGGTAAAGACCCCGGGCTTTATTCCGGCGGTCACCAGGTAGGCGCCTTCTTTTTCAACGGTCAGTTTATACTGCGTTTCAGACACCGTGGTCGGAACCACCTTTTTCCCGTCCGGATCGATCGCCTGAATATAAGCCAGATTGCCCGGTTTCATTTCCTGATCCACGCGGCTGACGGGATATTTGTGACCCCAGCCAAGGCCGATTTCCACAGTTTCGCCGACCGCGGGATAATGGTTATCCACATTTATCCAGACATTATGCGCCATAACCGTTGACCCGATAAGCACAAAAGCCGCTACGTAACAACACGTCATAAGCATCCTGATTTTCATGATTCATATCTCCATTTAAAGCGTTATCATTATCTCGTGTCCATCCATTTATTATGGATGGCACATGAAGCAGTTTCCAATCCGGAAATGTGAATTTTTTCGCAAGGTCAAGGAAAACAAGAGGTTTTGCGGAGGCGTACTTTTCGTACGCCGCACAAAAAACCTCGCAGTTTGACGCCGAGATTGCGGAAAAAGGCCATTTATGGATGGAAACTATCTCGCTATGCCGTCTTGGAGGAAGTCGCCCACATAGAGCAGATACTCAAAAGGCAGTGATCTTTCGCCTTTTTGTGTCGTAATGGCGCCCAGGCTTCCCAGGATCACCTTTTCCTTTTCTTTATAACCGGCGCTGGAAACAATGGCAACAGGCGTATCCGGGGCGTAATGCCGCGACAGGGCGTCGATAAACTTTTTAAAATCCGTGCGCATGGTGAACAGCACCATGGTGCTCTGAAGAGCGGCCATCTCTTCCACCGACCAGCCCGAGGCCAGAATCACCGAATGGGAGCCTTTCCCCTCGGTCGGCCCCTGCCCCAGGGCGGCGTTGGCGGCGTTGAAAGAACTCAGACCCGGCACCACCTCCGTCTCAAGATCCGCGAATTCCTTCAGGGTCCAGGAACAGGGGCCGTAGATCAACGGATCGCCGTTATCCAGCATGACCACTTTTTTCCCCGCGGCCACGGCCTGATGTACCATTGTTGAAAGCTCGGCCTGTTTCCGGTGGTACTCCTCACAGCTCATGCGTTCCCGGGCCTTTTCCTGTTCGCTGATTTCGGAGCATTTTTTCCCGTAAAAAGGGAAAAGCCGGTGATACCCGTGAATGACCGTTTTCCCGGACAGCTCTTTTTCAAACTTTTGCGCGATATTTTCGGGTGCGAAAATCAAATCCGCGTTTTTCATTACCTCCAGGGCCCTTAATGTGGCCAGGTCGGCATCACCCGGGCCGGCCCCCGCCAGGTAAAATTTCCCTTTGCCGGCCTCGGTATTGGACTGCTTTCCGCATTGGGCCCCGGACAGGGCGTGCCCGACATAAACCAGCGACATATCGGTCTTGCGATCCGCAAGTTTGTTTTTTATATCGGCTACCGTGCCCGTGATGATTTCTTCCTTTCCCCGGTGACCGGCATAACTGACCACGGCCGCGGGCGTATCTCCGGGAAAAGACCTTGAAAACCTTTCCAGCAAATCGTTCATGTCCCTGGGCATAAAAACGACCAAAGTGGCCTTTTCATGCCTTGCCAGATTCTCAATACTGTCATTTTCTGTTCGGCCGTTATCGTTCTTTAAAGGCGCGGTCAGGATCACCTCGCCCAGTCCGACTTTCATGGCCGCAGTGGCGGCATTAAAGGCGCTCAGCCCCGGCACCACCACCGGATCAAGATCGGCCAGCTCCCTGACTGTCCACAGGTCCGGACCGTAAAGGGTGGGGTCGCCGCCGCTGAGCAGAACGACCTTTTTCCCCGTCTTCACCGCCTGGCGCACCAGCCCGGCGAACTCGGCCTGTCTGGCCTGGTACTGCTCGCAACTCATTTTGTGCTTACCGCGTTCTTCTTTGGATATTGTAGCGCAATCCCGGCCGTAATAACGAAAAAGTACGTTATAACCGTCCCGCACGGTCTTGTTCTTGAAATCCACCAGGCCCGCCAATTTATCCCGCGTCTCGGGCCTGCAAAAGACCAGATCCGCCGCCCGGATCACGGCCAGGGCCCGGGCCGTCATCAGATCGGCATCGCCCGGCCCGATCCCCACCAGGTGATATGAACCTCCGGGAGCGCTCTGCTCCTTGACGCTCCGGTGCTGCGTTACGCATCCCGCCATAAAAATCAGCAGCAGGCAGACAACCTGCGAAAACATTGTTTTCCGGAAAAAACTCATAAAAAACACCTCCCCGATTGATTCTTCAATATTATAGGGACAAGCCTACATTCTGACGCTGAACGAAGCTCCAAGGGTCCGATCCGTAGCAGGATATCCCCGGGAATTATAATACCGCTCGTTAAACATATTCTTGGCATAGCAGGTCAGGACCGCGTCTTTCATAAACCCTTTTTCCTTGAACAGAACCTGCTTCACGCCGAAATCAAACAGGCTGTAGGAAGGGTTTCTTATCTGATCCCAGATATAAATTGTTTCACCGGTATCAGGATCGTCATACTCTTCGGACACCTCCATGACCTCCTCGGTCTGATACTGATAATCCAGCATCAGGGTGGTGTTGGCAAACAGATGATATCGCAACCCGCAACTGACCCGGTGCTCGGCCGCGTCGTCCAGGTTGTCTTTGCCGGCCGGCTCATCTCCCTTGCTGTCATAATCCTGCCAGGCATAGGTCAGGTAAAAGGACAGGTCTTTGCGGATATCGCCGTCCAGCTCCAGCTCCAGACCATGGCGATGCACTTCCTCAAGGTTGATCTTGTAGTCGCTGTACCGCAGATTGCCAGCGTTGCCGCCGGAATATCGGGCATAATTGCTGTTGGTGGCGATATAATCCCTGATATCACAAAAAGAGTAATCAACCCTGAGATTGACATCACCGAACAGCCGCCGCGTCAGAATCAGATCATACCCCATGCCGTGCTCAGGCTCCAGCCAGGCGCCGGCAGGCCGGCCCTGGGGGTTGTAGTCCCCATGGGCATCAGGCGCGTGCCAGATCTTGCTGATCCCGGCCGACAGGGCCGTGTCCCGCAGCCAGGGGGCTGCGCCATCCATTTTCCAGGTTATAAATGACTTGGGAAGCAACTGGTTCCAGTTGCGGGTGATCCATTCTCCCCGGTTGGATATCTGGGTGGCGGGGTTGTTGCTGACCCAGATTTTAACATCCTCGTGCCGCAGACCCAGGGTCATGTCCAGACAGGGAAAAATTTCCCACTGATGCTGCACAAACGTCCCTTTTTTGTTCACCCGGTCATTCTTGTGCCCATCGGAACCGTCGTCATAAAGCCGGGCAATATCAAATCCAAAAATGGTGGTATGATGATCGTTCCACTGGTATTCGTCCATGATTTTGGCGCCATCCTGTTCCCAGGTGGTCACGCTCGATACATACCGGATTCCCCGGGAATGGTCGCCGCTGCTGACCCAGTCCCAATAGGCCCGGTCCCGGTCCTCCTTGCTGGAACAGGCGCTGAGGCTCAACCGACCGATGGGCAGGCTTTGCGCGTAATTGAGGCGATAGGACCAGGCATCCTTGTCCCAGGTCGGCTTCTGCCAGGGATCGAACAGGCTGCCTTCGGTCCTGGGATAACTGGAATCAAAACCGTCAACCCTGGAATTATTATTGACGGGGGTTTCCCGGTCCGCGGTACTGGCAGAGGCGCTGAAACTCAAATAGCCGTCCCGCGGCAGGATAACTCCCAGGCGACCGGAAAAAGTTTCAATATCGGTCTCGCTCTGCTGCAGATAGCCGTCGGTGGTGTTTTTCTGATAACCGGCGGCATAGGTAAACATGCCGACACCGCCTTCAAGGCTCAGGTTGTTGTTCCACGTATTATAGGAACCGTAGCTGGTGGCCAATTTTACATCCGGCTTCAGGCTTTCCCTGCGCTCAGGCACCCGGGGGATCATGTTCACCACGCCGCCGATGGCCTTGGCGTCATAGGCCGCCCAGTGAGGACCGGGCAGTATTTCAACCCTGTCAATCAGAAAGGCCGGCATCAGGGCGTAGTCCACGATATGGGCGCCCTTGCGGCC
>CAYSMV010000529.1:0-2854 GCA_964432245.1 uncultured Desulfobacterales bacterium | reverse complement strand
CCACAAACCTGTCAGTCGCTGGACAACTGGAACAGAAAACACGGCTTTTCGGTCACAAAGATGATAAAGGAAATTATTCGTTTTCCCGTTAAAGGCATTGACGGCGCGGTTCAAAGCCGAATAGCCGGCCTGGCGGAAAGCCTGCTGGATATGCAGGAAGATATGAGAGAAATGAGAACAGATGAACAGCTGCGGTATCTCATGATGATACGGTCCGATATAAAAAAGGTTATCGAAAGCCGGCAAAAAACCAGGGATGTTTATGAGAACCTGGTTCAGGCCGCCTTCAAAAGCAATTTGGATCCCGTCTCTTTCTTGGCGACGGTGACGCTGGCTTCGGATGCCGACGCGCATCTTCCCCGCGCCGACCGGGTGAAGCTGATGACGATTCACGCGGCCAAGGGGCTTGAGTTTCCGGTTGTCTTTATCGCCGGATGCGAGGACGGGTACTTGCCCTTGAAACGGGCCGGAGAGGATTCGAATGATGTGGACGAAGAGCGCCGGCTTCTCTATGTCGCCATGACGAGGGCCAGAGAGCAGCTGTTTTTTACGTACGCTCGCCAGCGACTGATTTTCGGAAAAACGGAGCGGCGGCGGATCTCCCCTTTTGCCGAAGACATAGAAAACCAGTTAAAAACCGCGGCCGATTTGGGAAAGGGCAAAAAACCAAAAGGCGGTCCGGTGCAGCTGGAGTTGTTTTAAAAAATTTTTTGATCCGGAAAAAAATTATTATTATACTCAACCCGGAAAAATGGGACCGAAACTGATCGATGAGGAAATTTTCGGGGTTTTAGATGTTTTTTAAAATAATCAAATGGTTAAGTATAATTATGGCGACGCTTGCCGGCCTGTCGTTTATCGCCGGCTCAGCTTTTTATTATTATATCAGTCACGACCTGCCTGGAATTTCTTCGCTCCGGGATTACCGGCCGCCCGTGATTACATCGGTTTATGCGGACGATGGGCAGAAGGTAGCCGAGTTTTACAAATACCGGCGGATCGTGCTGCCCTTATCGGAAATCCCGGAACAACTGGTTAATGCCTTTGTCGATGCCGAGGACGCCAGGTTTTTTCAACATACCGGCATTGATATCATCAGCGTCATCCGCGCCTTTATAAAAAATATGACGGCCGGTGAAATCGTCCAGGGCGGCAGCACCATTACTCAGCAGGTGGCCAAATCGTTTTTTCTAACATCGGAAAGGACTTATACCCGAAAAATCAAGGAAGCCATACTTTCCTATCGCATTGAAAGAAAGTTTTCCAAGGAAGATATTCTGTCTCTGTATCTTAACCAGATATATCTTGGCCACGGCTCTTACGGGGTTCAGGCGGCTGCCGAGAATTATTTCGGGAAAACCGTTCAGACGATGAACCTCGCGGAGTGCGCCCTGCTGGCGGGGCTGCCTCAGGCGCCCAGCCGTTACTCTCCCTTCCGGTATCCGGCCCAGGCCGAGAAAAGACAGATATATGTTCTGAATCAAATGGTTGAAAGAGGACATATTACATCCGAGGAAGCTGAGAAAGCCCGTGCCACAGAGATCTCCGTTAAACCCGTAAAAAGCTGGTTTCAGGAAATGACGCCCTGGTATTCAGAATATATCCGGCGATATGTCATGGACAAATACGGCGAGGATATGCTGTATAATCAGGGCCTTGAAATCTATGCCGCCGTAAATGTCGGAATGCAGGAAATCGCCCGGCAGGAAATCGAGCAGGGGTTGCGAGCGTTGGACAAGCGCCAGGGTTATCGGGGTCCGCTTGATCATCTTGACATACAGGAGATAGAGCCCTTTCTGGCCGACCTGAAATTGTCTCAGGATCAGGAAGAGTCAAGAAAACCGGCGGTCGCCGGCGGCAGAATCGTTACCGGCGTAGTAGTGGGGGTCGACGATACGGACAAGAGCGTTCTGGTCAGATTCGCCGGGGGAAGAGGCCGTATTCCCCTTTCAAACATGTTCTGGGCACGAAAGCCCGATCCCGAAGTGGCCTGGCACCTGTCCTCAGCCGCAATTAAAAAACCCTCACAGGCACTGGCCGCAGGGGACGTCATTCTCGTTAAAATAGGCGATCCACTGCGCCCTGTTGAAAAAAACGGCGATAAAACGCCTGAAGCCGAGACGGATGTTCAGGAAGAACTGCTTGATTATAATGATATTTCACTGGAGCAGACACCGGCCGTGGAGGCGGCGCTGATCTGTATGGAAGCCAGAACAGGACTGGTTAAGGCCATGGTCGGGGGCCGGGATTTTTCCCAGAGTCAGTTCAATCGCGCCATTCAAGCCAAGCGGCAGACGGGTTCGGCCTTTAAACCAATAATCTATGCCGCGGCCCTGGATAGAGGATATACGCCGGCCAGCATGATCGTTGATTCAGCCATTGTTTTTGAAGACAAGGAACATGATTTTATCTGGAAGCCCCATAACTATGAAGAACGGTTTTTCGGTCCGACATTGTTTCGGAAGGCCCTGATCAAATCTCATAACATTCCAACCATAAAAATACTCCGGGATATCGGCGTTGATTACGTAATCGCCTATGCCGAAAAACTGGGAATCACTTCGCCGCTGAGCCGGGACCTTTCCATTGCTCTGGGTTCATCAGCAATGGCGCCCATCGAACTTGTTGTCGCCTATTCGGTGTTTGCCAACCTTGGCGAACGGATTGAACCTGTCTTTATCAAAAAGATTGTTGACAGGGATGGCCGGATACTGGAACAGAATATAGTCGATCCTGTCCGGGTAATCGACAAAAACACGGCTTACATCATGACCCATCTTTTACAGGGCGTAGTGGAAGAAGGTACCGGCAGAAACATACAGGCGCTGAACCGGCCGGTGGCGGGAAAAACGGG
>CAYSMV010000528.1:0-7930 GCA_964432245.1 uncultured Desulfobacterales bacterium | reverse complement strand
TGATTACCGAAGCTGTATTGTATTGTACTTAAGAAGGTTCTTCCGTCAGTTCTTTATTATTCGATATGTTTTCAGGTTTTAGATATGGAAAGGGTCCTGCCGGCCGGTGTCGGACTCTCCTTCGTCAGGATGCTCCGCCAGCTGTCTATTATTGTCTTTTTCAGTAAAGTGTCGGCGGGCCGAGCCGATCAGGCCGGAGATCGTATAAAGTAGAACCAATGTAAACAGAGCAACCGCAGGTTCCTGCACAATAAAGACAAGCAGCAGGACGGCAATGACCAGCAGGTTGAAATTTCTTGCCTTGACAAGGCTCGGTGGAAATTTTTTAAAGCTGGCATATTTAATGGAACTTACCATCAGAAACGAGAGCCCGTACATCGTGGCCAGTAGAACATAAATCACAAAAAGGCCGGGCGTTTCCAGGCCGATTTTGGAGAACAGTAAAACGGTTGTTGCCAGCATACCGGCCGCCGCCGGAATGGGCAGGCCGGTAAACCATCTGCTGTCGGCGATGCCGACGGTTGTATTAAACCTGGCCAGCCTCAGGGCTCCACAGGCGAGGAATATCAGGGCCGCAATCCAGCCGAGCTTGCCCAGTGGCTTCAATAACCACAGATACATCATCAGTCCCGGCGCCAATCCGAACGAGATAAGGTCGGCCAGAGAGTCGTATTCCACTCCGAAACGGCTGTTCGTATGGGTGGCCCGGGCGACTTTTCCGTCCAGAACGTCAAAAGCCATACCGGCCAGGATTAACAGCGCGCTTTTTTCAAAGGCGCCCTCAAGGGATGCGATTACTGAAACAAAACCGCAGAACAGGTTCAGCGTGGTGAAGATGTTCGGAAGCACATAAATCCCTTTGTGCCAGTATTCTTTTTCTGTTTTTGTTTTTTTTATCATGGTAAGGCCCCCAGAACCGAAGTCCCCGCTTTGACTTTATCTCCAATGGAAACGAGCAGCTTTGTCTCAACCGGCAGATATACATCCAGTCGAGACCCGAAACATATCATGCCGAATCGCTGCCCTCTTGTGACTGTTTCATCTTTGTTCAGATAGCAGATAATTCGTCTGGCTACCAGGCCCGCTATTTGAACGACGCAAATCGGTATGCCGCTGTCTGTTTGCAGGAACACCCGGTTGTGTTCATTCTGGTCTGAGGCCTTATCCAGATTCGCGGCAAAGAATTTCCCCGGATAATAATCAATACCGGTGACGGTACCGTCATATGGTATGCGGTTGACGTGCACGTTCAATAAGGACATGAAAACGCTGATTTTAAGGCAGGGGTTTTCGCCCAGGGGGTTGATTGGAACAGTCTCCGCGGAGACGACCTTACCGTCCGCCGGTGATACCACCAGACCTTCTCCTTCGGGGATAATGCGGTCGGGATCTCTGAAAAACCAGCAGATAAAAGCGGTAATCATCAGAAACATAACGGCCGGAAGGGTAAGACCCGTTAATGCCAGGATGGTTGTAATAAACCCGGACGCGAAGATAAGCGGATAACCTGCCTCGGCGACAGGAAGAGCAGTCCGGCTTTGGGGCTCAGCCCATTTATACTTTTTATACTCTGTTTTCATTAATGCTCAACGGCTCTGTTTGATCTCGAGTTAGCTCCGGAATATCCGGTAAAACTTAATAAAATTATTCATTATCGGTTTTTTTGTCAATCTATTTTTTTCTTTTGATAGTCGACGGTTTTGGATTAAGAACGATCGGGACGAAGGTTGCGGTTGTCTGTTTTTTCTTCAATCAAATCGTAAAATTCTTTCATAATCTTTTGTTCATTTCCTTCGTTGTAAGCGACAACGCTGCGAAGATGAACAAAAGACTCCACGTCGATTTCTTTAAAAAGAAGGGCAATACCGTTTTCATCACAGCGGACCACGCTGCCTTTCATGTTCAATGTCAGGCTGGAAGTGGCGCCGGAAAGGAAGATTTTTATATCCAGAATAGTGCCCGCGGGAACAGGGACAGCCGCGCTCGCTGCTACCAGCATTCCCTTCAGGCTGAGGTTGAGAACTTCTCCTTTTATTGTCTGGTTATCCAGGGACAGCTCAGCATCAACGTGAAACAGGACACGGGTGCCGCGTCGTTTATTATGGGAATCGTCAGTCATTTTTTGATTTTTTTATAGATCGAATCCTATCTAATCGAATTAATGAAAAAATATGATACATCGCCTTGATCTTATTCAACAGGCCAAACCGTGATTTATTTGTTAACATAACGAACGTTTATATTCAACTATTATTCTCTGATGAATCGTTTGCATGCCGGTTATCGATGGTGTAATCTCTTGGATCATGAAAACTTATGTTGACTGTATCCCCTGTCTTGTTAAACAAGCCTTGAACGCAATTCGGCTGGTTACGTCCGATGAGGTCGTCCAGGAACAGGCGCTTTGCGATATACTGATCAAAATCAGTAAAATGGATATGGCTGCGTCTCCTCCGGCCATGGGCGCGGAAATTCATCGCCTGATCAGGAAATTGACGGGGCAGAATGATCCATACAAAAACCTCAAGCAACAGTATAACCAGTTTGCTTTGGACGCTTATCCCCGGTTAAAGCAGATCATCAGGGATTCCGGACGGCCCCTGGAAACCGCGGTAAGGCTGGCCATTGCCGGCAATATAATCGATTTCGGCGCCGACCTGGATATTGACCAGGCCATGGTTGATCGTACCCTCGATCATTCTTTAACAGACGCATTGTTTGGTGAGATAGATGCCTTTGCCGCAGCGGTGTCTGAGGCCGGAACGATTTTATATCTAGCGGATAACACGGGAGAGATATGTTTTGACCGACTGCTAATAGAAGAAATCGGACCCGACAGAGTAACGCTGGCGGTCAGGGGCCGCCCGGTAATCAACGATGCGACCATTGAAGACGCCCGGTTTTGCGGATTGACCGACATCGTCAAAGTTATTGATAATGGAACGGATATCCCGGGGACGATCCTTTCGGCATGCTCCGAGTCGTTTGCGCGATTTTTCTATCAGGCGGATCTGATTATTGCCAAGGGGCAGGGCAATTATGAAACGCTTTCGGATCTATCGGACGGCAAGGATATCTTTTTCCTGTTTAAAACAAAATGCGCCGTCGCTGCCCGTGATATGGGCTGTGAGATAGGCCGGTTAGTGGTTAAGAAAAAAAACTCTTAGATTGGTTGATGTCTCAACCGGACACGTTTCGGTAACGGTGGTTAAGTGGTTAAGTGATTATGCAGGTAGCGTTTCACTTGGCCACTTTCAGGATCAGCTTTAGAAGAAACATAGTTTTGTTGTTTAAAAGTGGAATCAAATCCAGGTTGATATTCTCGTAAAAAGGCAAAATTTACAAAGCCATCAAGGTTAGTTAAATTAATTTAAACTCTGCAAGAGGCTATAAAAGGAACTGCGGTTTTATATGAACACGAAAATGACGGTGACGATGAGACCTATCGGGTTCCTGCGCACCGATGCTCATGACATTCCCCGGCACTGGTCTTTGTCGCGTACCGAAGGAACAATTTTTATTGATGAGGCGTATGTCGATGGCCTGGCGGATATCACTCCCGGCCAGAAAATCATGGTTATTTTCTGGTTTCACAAAAGTCCCGATTTTTCAACGCGTTATCTTCGGCAGACCCCGCCGCATCGGGGAAAAGCGATGGGGGTTTTTTCAATCTGTTCTCCCCGGCGGCCTAATCCGATCGGGTTGTCGCTTATGACAGTGCTTGACATTACTCAGGGGAAAATTCATGTCAGAGGAGTTGACATGCTGGACGGCACCCCTGTTCTTGATATAAAACCGTATATTACCGAAAAAAATGATTGTCCCAGTTATGCGAAGGGACCCTAACCCGATTATTTCATGAACTTTTCCGATCGAGAAACAACCGGGTAAAGAAAGCGGCTGAGACGATGTCAAAAGCAAAATTCAACGAAAGTCGTCGTATCCAACAATAAGGTGAAAAAACAAATGAGCAGGTTTTATTTATGGATTTTAGCCGGTGTTTTAATGATTATCGTCGTCCCGGGATGCGGTCGCGACGAAACCGATCCGGGCTCCCGCATGGAAAAGGCCGGAACCTTTTTCGCGAAGAAGAACTATCATCAGGCTGTTGATATCTACCGACAGATTGTTGCCGACGATCCGGGTTCTATTAAAGCCTGGTCGGAACTGGCGCGGGCCTGTATTCAATTAGGCGATACGCAGGGGGCGATCGATGCCTATCAAAGGATTATCCGCCTTGATCCCGTCCATGTCGAGGCGCTGTTGAGTCTGGCCCGGTTCGACATACTCGAGGGCGAAACGAAGACGGCCGAAGAAAGGATAGCGCGGGTTCTTCAGTCAGCGCCGGAAAATACGGAAGCGCTGTTCCTGATGGCGGATTTATATGATAAGACAAACCGGATCGGCCTGGCGGAAAAGACGTATGAGCAAATTCTGCCGATTTCTTCCGATAAAACCAGAGCCTTGACCGGACTTGCTCAGATTCAGGCGCGGAAGGGCGATCTGGACTCCGCGCTGAAGAATCTTGAAAAGGCGGTAGCGCTTGCGCCGGGCGATATCGAAGCCAGGCTGATGTTATTTAACTATTATTGTGGCCAGGATGATTACCAGAATGCCGAAAAAGCGCTGTTAACGGCGATCACTGAAAATCCGAGCCATCAGGGGCTGCGGATCCTGCTGGGAAAATATTACTACAGCCGCAACAGGACGGAGGACGCGGAAGAATCTTTTTTAAAGGCCGTAGAACTTGATCCAGATGAGATGACGGCGTATCTGGTTGCCGGAAAATTTTACAGCGCCATCAGTAAACCGGAGGCGGCGCTGAAAATGTTTCAGAAAGCGGCTCGCCTCCAGCCCCGGGACTTGAAAGTGAGAACTCTGCTGGCCGAGTTTTACCTTGAACATAATTTTCTGGAGGACGCCGGAAGGACGATCGCCGATATCCTGGACAGCCATCCCGCTTATTTTCCGGCCCGTTTGTTGAAAATAAGGATGCTTATCGCCGGGAAAGATTACGACCAGGCGATTTTATTGTGCGAATCCTATCTTCAGGCCAATCCCGCGGCGGATAGCCTTCTGGTATTAAAAGGCATAGCGCATGTGGAAAGGGGCGACCTGGAACAGGCGGAAGAGTCTCTGACCAGGGCCGTCAACGTGGCGCCGGAGAATATTAATGCCAGGTTCAGGCTCCTGGATGTTTATATGAAGCAGAATAAAATCGAGCAGTCACAGCAGTTGACCCGGGACATATTCGGTTATCTGCACAAAAATTTCGATGTAACCGTGGTTTTGGGAGATACCGAACTGCATAAGGAAAAAAAGCAGAAAGGGCTGGATTCTCTGGATTCGTTTTCACAGTTTGCGTCTTTTAATCCATACGGCAGGTTTAGAACGGAACATCTGAAGCAACTGAGAGCCGACTATGACCGGCTGATGAGCGGGTTTAGCCGGGTCCTTGAGAAGAGGCCGGATCTTATCAGCATTTTTGAGGACATCGTTCTGCTTCATGCCGCCAGAAATGAGTATGGCATAGCCCTGGCCAAGTGTGATCAGCAGATCGAACGATTAGAGGAGGACCCCTGTCTGGCCGCGAAGATTCATAACATAAAAGGCGGACTGTACCTGGCCCAGAACAACATCGACCAGGCGAAAGTCTCCTTCAAACAGGCCATCGATTCGGCTCCTGATTTTTTGAAGCCTTATTACGGGCTGGCCAAAATTTATATTATTAATAAGGATATCGACAACGCCATAAATCAATATAAGGCACTGCTGGAGAGGGATCCGCGACAGCCCGTTCCCTATCTGCTTCTGGGTGTGCTGCATAAAATGAAAGCCGATTTTCCGGCCGCGGAAAATTATTACCGGCAGGCGCTGGCCCTGGATCCGGCTTTTGTCCAGGCGGCGAATAATCTGGCATATCTGCTGACGGATCAGAACAGGAATCTCGATGAGGCTTTAACGCTGGCGCTTCACGCCAAAGCGCTCAGGCTGGATGATCCTTATGTTCTGGATACGCTGGGATGGGTCTACTATCGGCAGGGATTGTATGATGACGCCGTTCGTGAATTGAGCCTGGCCGTGAGCCGGTTGCCGGACAACTCCATGGCGAATTATCATCTGGGCATGGCTTACTACCAGAAAGGCTGTTCCGGACAGGCCGGTCGGTATCTGGAGAAGGCGTTGCAATCCGGTGCCGATTTCAGAGAGGCCGATGAAGCCAGAAGAATACTGGCCGAGATCGATTGATTAGCAGGCCCCGGTTATGAAATACTTTCCACTTAAAACATTGCTGCTGCTGGTTGTTATGACGCTGGCGGCTCATTTTGTTTCCGTTCACCTTCTGGAAAATTATCTGGAGCAGACCTATACCCGAAAAGTCGAGAACATTTACATCGGGGACGTGGGCCCCTTGTTTGAGGGCCGTCTTCGCCTGAGCGAGGCGATAAGCAATAATATCGACGATTTTCTCCGGGAAAAAGCACTGGTGTTGAAGGGGGCCAGCGTGGATGTGCGCGTGACGTCGGGTGAGGGGATCTGGGTGTACCCATCTCCTCTTGATCTTGACGCGGACAGGGTCAAGCCGCCGTCGGCCGAAGAAATCGCCGCGGAAAATTACCGGCTGATGAACCAGGGGCTGTCCGTTTCGGTTAAGATTCTGCTGGGCTGGAACGCCGTTCCGGTCGTCTTGATTTTTATTCTTTATATTTCGTTCGCGGCGGTTGTATTTGTATTTTTTTATCGGATCGGCTCCCGCAGGGCTAAAAGGGACGCGGAAGAACGGGAGAAGGAAATATGCCGATTGCGGGATCTGGAGAAACAGCACCAGACCCGGGCGGAAGAGTTGAATAAAGAAAAAAATCAGTTGGAGCGGGATATCGCTGCGACAAAGAAAGCCCTTCTGGATTACAAGGCTAACGCCGGCAGGAACGAAGACGCCATGATCGACGAAATTATTTCTCTGGAGGAGAAGATACAAAAGAACTTTGATCTGGCCGAAGCCCTGAGGAGGGAGAACGAATCCTTAAAAGAGATTGCCGATCGATACGAGAACGAGAAACGCCGCGGCAATAGGAAGTCTGGTTTTTCAGGCAGTATCGAGAAACGGTTTAAGACGCTTTATAAGAACATTATGTTTCACAAACGCGCTTTAGAGGGCTTTTCTGATCTTGCGGACGACATGAAGATCAAAGCCGAAGAAGTCGTTAAGCAGATCAATAACGATCTTTCCGGGGTAAACATAAAACGGAAGGTCGATCTTCAGAAAAGCCGGGAAAAGATTTTTGAAGTCATCTTTGCCTACAACGGGCGGCTTTATTTCCGTAATATAAAAGACGGCCGGATCGAGGTGCTGGCCATCGGCACCAAAAACCCCCAGGTCAAGGACATCTCTTTTCTGGATACCTTGTAAATGGAAAAATCTGTTTCGACACAAAAGATATCAAAGCGGGCGCAACGGATAGCTCCTTTTCTGGTCATGGATGTTCTTGAGAGAGCCAGCGTCATGGAGAACGGTGGTATCGATGTTGTCCATCTTGAAGTCGGAGAGCCGGATTTCGCCGTGCCGGCCTGCGCCAAGTCGGCCGTTATCGAAGCCCTGGAGGAGGATTACACCTGTTACACCCACAGCCTGGGAGATATCCGGCTAAGAGAAGCGATCTGCCGTCATTATGCCGATCAATACGGCGTTTCCGTCTCCCCCTCCCGGGTGATGGTCGCTTCCGGCACATCCCCCGCCATGCTGCTGGTGTTCGCGGCGATTCTCAATCCAGGCGATGAAGTGATTCTGCCGGATCCGCATTACGCCTGTTACCCGAATTTTATCCGGTTTTCCGGGGGCAAACCGGTCACGGTGCCGGTACATGAGCGAAACGGTTTTCAGCTGTCCGCAACGGACATCAGGCGGACCATGACGCCCGCGACCCGGGCG
>CAYSMV010000527.1:0-3927 GCA_964432245.1 uncultured Desulfobacterales bacterium | reverse complement strand
TTTCCGCAATCTCTGCGTCAAACTGCGGGCTTGCTTGTGCGGCGTACGTCCAGTACGCCTCCGCGCAATCCCTTGTTTTCCTTGACCTTGCGAAAAAATTCACATTTCTGGATTGGAAACCTGAATTGTGCCATCCATAATAAATGGATGGGCACTAATTAATCGGTTTTGATCCGACATCCGCTCGACGATTATATTGGTTATTCAACGCTGCCATCGTCATTATCAGAGATAAGAGGAGGGGCGCTATGCTGGCGAAAATTTTGATTAAAAGGCAGTTCAAAACGGGTTTTACCCCCGAGGTTATCGCCCTGCTGCATGACCTTCGGGCCGCGGCCATGTCTCAGCCCGGCTATATATCCGGGGAACCCCTGATGCAGCTTGATGATCCGCAGAAGCTGCTGGTCATCGGCACCTGGCAGAATATCGAAAGCTGGCACCGGTGGAAAGAGAGCGCCAAACGCCAGGAGCTGGATGCCATGATCAACGTTTATCTTGAGGAACCGGTCATATACGAGGAATATGTGGCCGGGTCCGCGGGGAAAAGCCCCTCTTCATAAAAAAGTCATGCCGGATCATTCTTGTCGTGGTTTTTTAGAAGCTCGCGTTCTTTTTTCATCTCACCGTGGTTTATAACTTCGCCCCGGGGCGTTTATTGCTTTCCGTCTGATTTCATGTCTGAGCTTACTAAAGTTGAAAAAAGTGCTGGGGGAAGGTAGGCTGGAATAAAGGCGGTCAGTGATAAAAGAGAAAAATGTTATTCTCGGAGAACAGCTTATGATTACTCTCTCGGAACTGATGAACCTGTCTGACGACGAACGCGCAAAAATGCAGAAAGGCCTTATGCGTGAAATGGTTATCGGTGCCTGGGCGCCGTGTGAACCCCAGATCATGAAACTGCTGCTGAATACCCTGGGGCCGAAGAAACTGTTTTCCCATAAAACCCTCCTTCGGATCATCGATCGTCTGGTCGCCCTTTCCATTTACACCCAGGTGGCTGCCTACGAAGAAATGACGGCCTTTATTTCCTCCATCCCGGATGATTTTACCATTGTCTGCGGCCCCTGCGCCTGCCGGAAAAACACGCTGGCGGAAGCGGGTAACGACGCCAGGGATATCGCGGCGGGCAGGCTGGATTTTTGTCAGCCCTCGCCGCTGAACCTGGACATCCAGTTCGGCTTGAGCGGTGATAAATTCAGGGATTGTGAGGGGTATCAATCCATTTCAAAACAGGCGTTGCTGGAGCTTGAACAGGAAACCCGGAACATGGGCCTGGTCTCAAACGTGTACCTCCTGCTGGGCGGTGAAGGCAGTATCTGCCACTGTTCATCCGCTACCTGCGTGCCGCTGATCGTTTATAATCATTTAAACGACAGCCGGGTCAGGTTGATCCAGAAGGGGCACTACATTGCCGTAACCGATCCGGCGACCTGCGATAATGCAGGTGCTTGCGCCAAGGTCTGCCATTTCGGCGCCAGGACCCTGGTGCAAAAGGACGGGAAAGCGCAATTACGGTATGAACCGTCCAGGTGTTACGGCTGCGGGTTGTGCGCGCATGTCTGCCCGAACAAGGCCATCACCATGATACCCCGGAAGGATGCGCCGTCTTTGGTTGCGGCGGGGATTGGGTTAAAGAGGGCGGGCAACAACAACGTAAGAAGTCGGTTTTATTCCAATCTCTCCAGTCGGGCCGGAATAATCACCGCTTCCCGGGCCATGACCGCAGCGCCCAGAGCGCCGTTGATCTGCGGATCGACCTTCAGGGTCTGCAAGGGCATTTTCAGCTTTTCCTGCAGGGCTTCATACTCGCCGATATTTTTGGCTCCCCCGCCGGTAATGACCACCTCCCTTTCAATGCCAATACTCTTGGCCAGGGAGACGATACGGTTGGCCATGGCCCGATGCAAGGCTTTTAAAATATCGGGGATCTCCTTCCCCTCATTGACCAGGGAAATGATCTTGGTTTCGGCAAAGACCACGCACTGGCTGGAAATATCGATATCCTCCCTGGCACCCTTGCTGATTTCACCCATCTCCTCCAACGGCACGTCCAGGGCTTCGGCCATGATTTCCAGAAACCGGCCGCTGCCCGAGGCACACTTGTCGTTGGTGATAAAGTGTACCACATTACCTTTGGCGTCAAGCTGAATGGCCTTGCAGTCCTGGCCGCCGATATCGATCACCGTTCTGGCTGAAGGCAGCAGCCAGTTGGCGCCCTTGGCGTGGCACTTGATTTCCGAAACCGCCTCGTTGACAAAATCTATTTTCCCCCGGCCGTAGCCGGTACCCACGCAATAGCGTACCTCGTCCATCTTGACGCCGGCCGCATCCAGCGCCTCCCGCATGACTTTTTGCGCGGATTCCTGCGGCCGGGTCCGGGACCGGATAATGGCCGATCCGGCCTTGCGCACCCGGCCGCTTTCCACGAGGAAAGCGCCTCTACGCCGTCATTCTCAGGAGAGGGACTGGACGCCTGATTTTTGTCCTGTTGTTCCGCCAAAGGGCCCATTGTTTAAGAATCCCCCATGTTTTTATATTGAACGTTCGTTATAATAAAAAGATAAAGACTTTCTGTCAAGTAATTTTTCCAGGGCTGTAAAGAAGGATTACAAAAAAAAGCATCGTGAATATTAACAATTTTACGATGGTTTCGTTATCATCGCGGATTCCGGCGTTAAATACTGAATAGCTATTTGCTTGACCAGGCCGAACTGTTCATCAAGATCAATGGTATCAGGAACAACCAGACGCATATACCCTATGCCGGAGAGCAGGATAAAGGCCAGTGTCCCAAAACGCTTGTCAGCGCCGACACCCTCGGCCACATGATTAAAAATCATATTGGCAAAATTGTTTAAAAACGCGTCATGCTCTTTTAAAACACAGAATTTTCTGAAATCCAGCAGCAGCAGCAGCAGTTTTTTATAAAAGTTTTCCCGGTTTTTAAAATAATCCAGGTACACGGAAACCCGTTCTTTAATATCATCGGTCCGGTAAACAATTTCAAGGAGCCGCTTTATTTCCCGCAGAGCGATGACTTCAATCATTTTTTGAAGAATGGTCTGCTTGTTCTGGAAATAATGGTAAAGCGTGCCGGTGGATATGTCGAGTTCTCCGGCAATTTGCCGCATGGTGACGTTGGCGTATCCGCGGGAGGCGAACAGGTCAAAGCTCTTGAGCAGCATTTCTTCCCTGTATTTATCCCGGTCAACGATTTTAGGCATGCCGTTTTCGTGCTCCCGCGATATCCTGCAACTTCGATTTGGAATCACTCTTCAAGGCAAAATTCCATTGTGCCTGATCTGTCTTGCTTGACAAAAAAAATGATGGAATTGTTTTTTATAACGAACGTTCAATTTAAACTTTAAAGCATTAATCGGATCTTGTCAAGAATTTATGCTTTATGCTTCTAAAACCGGTATTGTTTATAAAGAGAGGAAGACGAGAAAACTAAATGATGTGGAATCAAAACAATATTTTGCCGAAAACCTCTTTTACGATTTTAATTAACCTCCCATACGGGAACTGGCCGAAGAAGCAGCAGGTTCAACCGCAAACGACAAGGTCGAGTTTTTTTCTTTAATTATTTGTCTGTTTATCGTTTTTGAAATGGATCCTCTGACAAAACGATGCTGGACGCGTTGCCGGGTATCATCTAATCTGTGGCGCTTTTGTATAAAAAAGGCAGGGTCGCAACCCGACCCTGCCTTTTTATTTTCTGAAAGCATGCGGCTCAACCCGGGGACCGGAATGCTTGGCTTTTTATTACAGGGAAAAGCGCATGAACGGCTTCAGTTTGTTCCGCCGCATGGAGAACAGCATGCCCGGTGAGGGCAGGAAAAAGGGATCATAAAAAGGAATGCCCAGACCGGGCAGTTTTCCGGCATAACCGTATTTCCGGGGCTGAAAGAGGATCCTGGATAAGGG
>CAYSMV010000526.1:0-3198 GCA_964432245.1 uncultured Desulfobacterales bacterium | reverse complement strand
GCATCCGGCGCCGATGGCCGCGCCGTTCACGGCCGCGATGGTCGGCACTTCCAGGCCGTGGACCAGCAGAGGGATGCGCTGGATGTTTTCCCGGTAGCTCTCCATCAGTTCGGTCGGGGTACCCTGAAACATGCCCTGTTTACCGGCCATGTCCTTGATGTTGCCGCCGGCGGAAAAAGCCGGATCAGCGCCGGTGATGATCAGCACCCGGATATTTTTATCCTCGTTGATGATCCGGCAGACGGACTCGACTTCGGCGATCGTGCCGGCGCCGGTAATCACGTTCCGCGTTTCCGGCATGTTCAAAGTCAGCACGGCCACGCCGCCGTCGGCCCGAAACTGTATATCCGAAAAATCCATGGTCCGCTCCTTTATCTGTTGGCCTTCCGGTAACCCAGCCGGTCCATGGCGATAATCTGTTTGCAGATATTGCTCGACCCTTCGACGATGGTCAAAGAAGGGGTGTCCCGGTAAATCCGCGCCAGCTGGTATTCCGTGGAATAACCGTAGGCGCCCATGATCCGCATGGCATAATTGGCGCAGTTCATGGCGGTCTCGGCGGCGAAATATTTCGCCTGAGCCACGTCCAGACCGTTATTCAGATTGCCGTTGTCCTTTTCGCAGGCGGCTTTATATACCAGCAGCCGGGCAGCCTCGATTTCCACGCTCATGCGGGCGATCAGATCCTGGTTCATCTGAAATTTTCCGATTTCCTGGCCGAATTGCCGCCGGTCATTGCAGTACTTCAGGGCGATATCCAGGCAGGACTGGGCCACGCCTACGGCGCCGGCCGCGGCGGACAGGCGCGTCTGGTTCAGGGAACTGAAAACAATGGCGGCTCCGTCTCCGGGCCTGCCCAGCAGATTTTCTCCGGGAACGGCCACGTCATTTAAGAAAAGCTCGCCGGTGGGGGAAGAAAACAGACCCATCTTGTCTAAGTTGGTAGTGGTTATTCCCTTGAAATTTTTGGGCTCCAGGATGAAGGCGGACAGGCCTTTGCCGCGTTTTTCGCGGTCCGTGTAGGCGTAACAGACGATCACATCCGCCTGGTCGGCGTTTGATATCCAGGTCTTGGATCCGTTTAAGACAAAATGATCTCCCCGGTCCTCGGCCGTGGTCTCGATGGACATGACGTCGGATCCGGCATTGGGCTCGGTAATGGCGAAAGCTCCCAGATATTCGGCCGAACAGAGTTTGGGGATGTATTTTTTTCTGGCGGCCTCGGTGCCGTAACGATAGATGGGATAAGCGGTGCCCAGGCCCTGCATGTTGACCTGCACCCGCAGAGAACCGGACACCCTGGCGATCTCTTCGGTGATGATGGCCGTGGCCAGAAAACCCATGTTTTCGCCGCCGTATTCCTCGGGTATCACGGAACCGAAGAGGCCCAGCTCGCCCATGGGCTTAAGGGCTTCCTCGCGGGGCAGGTAGTGGTTTTTGTCCCATTCATCCACGTACGGCGCGATCTTTTTGCCGGCGAACTCCCGGACCGCGTCCCGGAGCATGGTCATTTCCCTGGATAGTTTAAAATCCATTGCGATCTCCCGTGGCGTTTAAAAGGCGTCCACCGAAATATCAACAACATCTCTTGATTTGTCAAGGCAGGCGTATCGCTCAAAAGCGCACAGCCGGCCGTAGTCAAGCTGGTCCTTTAAAATAAAAAAAATCCCGGGTATTGATTTTGAAGTGATCCATGGCTTATGGCCCTGAAATGGCATGAACACGGTCGGGCGAAATTCATTCTTTACCAGACTAATAGAAAAACCCGGATAATGTCAACCGCCGCTCTTTTCTTGCGCGTTCCGCGATCCGGTCGGCAGAAAGCAGGACCTTTCTATTGACCTTTTCCCACTGTTTTGTGAGAATACGCAAACATCATGATGAAAGAAAAATTTTTCAAAGTTATTACGCCGAAAGCCGCCCTATCCTTCATAGACCGCTTCAGCCCCGTCGCCACGGAAACGGTTCAACTGTCGCGGGCACGCGGCCGGATTCTGGCCCGGGATCTTACCGCGGCCGAAAACCTGCCCGGTTTTGCGAGGTCGACCATGGACGGCTTCGCGGTCAGGGCCGCTTCGACCTTCGGCGCTTCCGAAGGCAACCCGGCCTATCTGCGGCGGACAGGGACGGTGGTCATGGGCGCGGCGCCGGACTTTTCCATTGCCTCGGGTGAAGCGGCCGCCATCCCTACCGGCGGCATGATGCCCGACGGCGCCGACGGCGTCGTCATGATCGAGCACGCCCGGGAAATCGACGATTCTCTGCTGGAAGTCACCAGAGCCGTGGCGCCGGGAGACAATATCGTCGGAGCCGATGAAGACTGCAAAAAAAACAGTATCGCCATTTTCCCGGGAACCCGCCTGAGAAGCCAGGAGATCGGCCTGCTGGCGGCTCTCGGGATAACGGAGATAACCGTTTTCCGGAAGCCGGTGATCGGCATCATCTCCAGCGGAGACGAGATCATTCCGGTCGAGGCATCCCCTTTGCCCGGGCTTGTCCGGGACGTGAACACCTACACGCTGTCGGCCCTGGTGGAAACCGCCGGCGCCGTCCCGCTGCCCCTCGGCATTGTCGGCGATAAGCTCGACCGGCTGGTAAATAAAACAGCGGCCGCGCTGCCCGCCTGCGACATGGTGCTCCTTTCCGGAGGCAGCTCTCTGGGAGGCCGCGACTTTACGCTGGAGATGATAAACGCCCTGCCTGATTCCGAAATACTGGTCAGCGGCATCGCCATCCGGCCGGGCAAGCCGACCATTCTGGCCCGCATCGGCGGTAAGCCGTTCTGGGGAATTCCCGGCCAGGTTACCTCCGCCATGATCGTTTTTTCCGTCATTGTCCGGCCTTTTGTCAACCGGCTGGCCGGGCTGACCGGACCGGACGGCCCCTGCGTCAACAGAGCCATCTCGGCGCTGGCCGGACGGAATATTCCTTCCGTTCACGGCCGGGTCGATTACATCCGCGTCAAATTGACTGAAAAAGAAGGGTCGCTCTGGGCGTACCCGGTTTTCGGAAAATCCGGGCTGCTGCGGTCCATGGTCAACGCCGACGGGCTGATTGAAATCGATGCCGATACCGAAGGCATTGAGGCCGGTGCCCCGGTATCGGTGCTCTGTTTTTAAAGGATACCTGATTATGAAAAGTTATTCGCGAAAAATATATCTGGAAAAAAAAAGCTTACACGAAACCCGAAAAATTATT
>CAYSMV010000525.1:0-11701 GCA_964432245.1 uncultured Desulfobacterales bacterium | reverse complement strand
ACGGCCGGTTTTCCGGTTTCGGCCCAAACCGGGGCGAAACCGGAAAAAAAAATGCACACCCCCATTAAAATAAAGCCGGTCGCCTTCTTTATTTTTTTGAAATTCATGGCCGTCCCCCCTGAAATCTGAGCGAAAAATGGATTAGAAAAATTTTCATCGCCCCCGACAGTTGATGTCAAGATCGCGGGTAGAGCGGGTTTGCCCTTCCTGGCTCGTCATCGTCTGGACAGCGGTTATTCGATCTGAATAAATATCATTATGATACAAAGGGGCAGGCAACACAACCATCCTTTAAAAAAGATGGACGATTTCAAAGCGTATGAGAAATAGAAAAGATTCAAACTGGAAATAGCGAATGCGTAGCGCTAATCAGGTAAGCTGTTGAAACAATTGGCGCGCCCGGAGGGATTCGAACCCCCGGCCTACGGATTCGAAGTCCGGCGCTCTATCCAGCTGAGCTACGGGCGCGAGCGGAAAGCCGGTGCCTTATTGCCGAACAAGGCACCGGTCAATGTCAGCGATGGGGTGAGTGATGGGACTTGAACCCACGACACCCAGGGCCACAACCTGGTGCTCTGCCAACTGAGCTACACCCACCATAAAAAATGTTAATAGATAACACTTCAGTTTCAGGGTTTCAAGCAATTTATGCGATTGAACCGAAGACTGGTGTGCAGGCTATAAAAAATATTCCTCCATGTGGTCCAGTAAATAGCGGGCCTTCTGTTTGGCGATGGCGGTAAAAGATTTGTACTCTTCAAGAATATTGGGGTCGGCCGCCAGTACCCGCTCCAGTTTACGGACGTATGCCTCTTTGTCTTTTAACTGTGTGTCCAGAAATCGGGCTTCAAAAACATCCACCAGCAGCAGCCTGCCATTAGAAACCGCTCTGGCTTCGGCAAACATTCTGGCCGAGGCTTCAGGCCCGCCGCCGGTTCCGAAAAAATCCGGAATCAGGGCATAATAAGCCCCGAGAAAAACCTTTCCTATTCCGAAAAAATAGTTTTCATCCAGCTCGACCGAACGCTCCACCAGGGCTACCGCGTCCGCAATTTCGACCAGGGCGGACGAATCTTCCATGTTGCTCAAAATCCACAGGCCGGTGGCGACACCGGCCCACAAGGCCGCTTTTTTGTATCTTCTGCCCAGACAGTCCGTCAATTCCGGGATATGCCGGCCCCAGCCTATGCCTTTGCTAAAGCAATGGTTCTGTTTCAAGGCGCGCATCCCGTATTGCTTGCCCAGGGCATAAAGTTCCGAGGCGAACGCCGGTTCCGTTTCCTCCACCATCAGACCGTAAGCGCAGTACAGATAGGCGCATTTTTCCATCAGCGTATTGTTGTTCGGCGATATTGCGGAAAAGGCGCTAACCATTACAATATTGGCGGCGATGCCTTCCCTGACAACCTGCGGGCTTGGGTTGTTGGCGGCCTGGTCCACCAGCTCGGAGATCATGGGCGTAACAAAATCGGTTTGCAGGCGGAGAATGGTGGAACAGCCGGAAAACGACAGTATTATGCACAGCAGCAGAAGCGCCGTCCCTGATGTTCTTTTGAAGACAAACCCGAACCTGGTCATCATGCCCCCCCTCCTGGAATAATCGTAAAATTGTTGTTGAAAGTATAGAAAAGGTTTTACCAGAAGTCAAAAATTTCAGTGATTAAAACAATTTTTAGAGACGACCTTTATATTTGAAGCACCGGCACCCGCTTGCCGGAGATCTCCACCAGCCACAGCGACAACTCCGGAACATAAGTGATCAGCAGCAGGGCCAGAACCAGCAGCAGCAGAAACGGCAGAACCGCGCCGTACAGGCGGATGATGGTGGTGTCAAAGCGCAGGCTGGAAATAAAAAGATTTACGCCTACCGGCGGGGTCAGGTAACCGATCTCGAGGTTGGCCAGAAAAATAATCCCCAGGTGAACCGGGTCCAGACCGAATTGTATCGCCACCGGCGCGATCAGCGGAACAACAATTATAATCGCGGAAAAAATATCCATCAGACAGCCGACGATCAGGAGGAACCCGTTCAGCATCAGGAGAAAAACGACTTTGCTGGATATATGGGCGGTGATAAATAAAACCAGTTTTTGCGGCACCTCCACGTCGACCAGAAAATTGGTCAGCCCCAGGGCCGCGGCCAGCACGATCAGGATGGAGCTGACCATGACCATGCTCTGAATCGCCAGGGCAATCAGTTTATCCAGGGAAACCTCCCGGTAAATCAGGCACTCCGTGACCAGGGCATAAACCGCCGTCACGGAAGCGGCCTCGCTGACGGTGATGATACCGGAATAAATTCCGCCGATGATAATAACCGGCAGCGGAATAAGCCATTTGATCTCCCACAGGCTGCCGGCCAGTTGTTTACTAGAGAAAGGCGTCACCGGAACCCTGTTTTTTATGCCCGAAGCGACGCCGTAAGCCGAGAGCAGAAAAATAATCAGCAGGCCGGGAATAACGCCAGCGAGAAACAACTCGGTAATATCGACATTGGCGACCATGCCGTAAATCAGAATCGGCAGGCTGGGTAAAAACAGGACGCCGGAACTGCCCGAGGCGGTTATCAGTCCCAGTGAAAAATTTCTGCCGTGACGGTTGGTTACCAGCGCCGGCAGCATGATGCCGCCGACGGCGATAATGGTAATGCCGCTGGCGCCGGTGATGGCCGTAAAGATCGTACAAACGACCACGGTGACGATCGCCAGTCCGCCGGGCAGCCAGCCGATCAGGGCGTCGGAGGCCTTGATCAGCCGTGACGAGGTGTTGCTTTCGGCAAACAGGTAACCGGCGAAAATAAACAGGGGAATGGCCACAAAGCCCGGCGCGTTGGCCAGGCGCCACATCTCGATGATGGGCACGACCAGGCTTTGTCCCGCAACCAGACAAAACAGAAGCATCGCCCCGCCGCCGATAATGGCAAACAACGGCGCGCCCATTAAGATCGCGGTGATAAAAAGAACAATCAGACCTGTAGCGATCAATATATCCATAGAAGCTATTCGCCGGATACCGGTTGTATCCCGGCCGGATTATTTTTTTTCAGCGGAAATTTTACCACAAAAACGGCGCAGCGAATCGTCATGGCGGCAAAGGCATAGGGAATCACCAGGCGAATCATCCATTCCTTGACCCCGAAAAACAGGACATCCGTAAAATAAGGCTTCATCAGGGCGATATACTGAACGGCCGCGACAAACAGCAGGGCGCTGACGCCGGTGGTAAACAGGTCGGCCAGCAGATCAAAGATCCGATTCGCGTTTTTGCTTCTGATCAGACGGGAAAAGATATCAATGCGGATATGCTTCCTGTACTCCGTGGCTACGGCCGCGCCGATAAAGGTGACCCAGATAACCTCCGTCCGCAGAAAGTCACCGGCCCAGATAAAACCGAAGGAAAAGAAATTCCTCGTGATTACTTGGGAAAAGGACAACAGAATCATCGAGGCCAGCAGGAGGACCAGGGCGGTTTTTTCACAAAGCACAAGAAGGTGATGGGCTTTCGACAACCAGGACATGAGTTTGTTCTGTCGAGGTTTCACCGTGATTGGCCCCGGAATTCGTCGAGGATTGCCAGCACCTGGCCAAGAAGCTCCGCAGGGTATAATTGACCGGCCTGTTCGTCCCAGATTCTCACGGCCTCTTTTCTTATGGCCGCGATGGTTTCCGGCTCCGGCTCGATTCTCTCGATGCCGTATTTTTCCAAAGCGTTAATAGCCTTCTCGTTGTCGGCGCGGGTAGCCATGGTAAAACGCCGCGTCACTTCCGGAACAACCGCGGCAATGCCCCGCCGGTCTTCTTCGCGCAGCCGGTTCCAGGCATCAAGAGTGCTGATCACCACCGCCGGTGAATAGCGTAACTTGATGGGCACCATGTAATTAACGGCCGGATAAAGCTGGGTGGCGATCATCCACAACCCGGGGGCGATCAGCGAATCGGCCACTCCCTGGCGCAGAGACGGAACCAGCTCCGGGATATCCACGGGAATAGGGCTGGCCCCCAGGCTCTTGAGAAGTTGCTCCTCAAGAACGCCGTACCAGGTCATGATCCTGGCTTTCTTGAAATCCTCTAATTTGTCAAAACGCCATTTAACGGAGTAAATCTGGTCAAAATCCTGGTCCAGCCAGAGCAGCAGCTTGAATCCGCGCTGCTGCATCAACCGGTCGAATTCAGAAAAAAGCTTCTGCCGGACGCAATCCACCTCGTCATATCCCCTGAACAGAAAAGGGAGTTCCACGACCGCGAATTCCGGGCAGGCGATGACCGCCCCCTGGCCGGTAATGCCCGCGGCCTGCAACTGGCCGGCACGCATTTTGGCGATGATATCCTCGTCATCGCCCATAATGCCACCCCAGTAAATTTTTACCTCCAGGGTGTGGCCGGTAGACTCATGAATGGCCGGCAGCATGATTTGTTCAAACTGCCTGGCCCAGCCAACGCCCTTGGGCGTCAGGGTGCCCACCTTCCAGACCCGACGGCTCTCTCCAGAAGAGATATCGACGGCAACCACCATGATGAAAAAAAAGACGATATAAAAAACAAGCCCGCGGATCGTACTTTTCATGGTTGCTCCCCGTTTATTCATTTAATATCGGGCGTCCGCGTATTCCACCCATCCGCCGGCATCGATCAGCGCTCTGTCAAAATCCGCCAGAAAAAAAGGAATTGCTTTCCGTTTGCCATCGGCTTCGAAAATCAACTTGGAATTATCTAAATCAACCTGGACCGTGGTAGCGCGGCCGGCAAAGGTCGCAAAAACGGAATCAATCGTTTCGGGCGCCAACTGGATGGCCAGCATGCCGCAGTTGAACATGTTCTGCCGGAAAATTCGTGAAAACCCGGAGGCAATCACCAGGTGAATACCATTCACTTCAAGCGCCCAGGGCGCGTGCTCCCGGGAAGAGCCGCAACCGAAATTGGCCCGGGTGACGACCGCGGATTTGCCCGGGATATCCGCTTCCGGATGAAACCCATCCAGCGCCAGGTCTTCGAAAAGATGCGGGGCCAGGGCCTGCTTGTCCACTTCGGTCAGGTACCGGGCGGGAATGATCTCATCGGTGTTGATGTCATCCCGATCCAGAAAAAGTATCGCGCCGCCGAACGTCTTGCTCATGATTCTTGCCTGTAAAGCGTCGAGTTGTCGATATAACCGGCCAGGGCGCTGGCCGCGGCGGTAGCCGGGCTGGCCAGGTGCACCATGCCGCCTTTGCCCATGCGGCCGTTGAAATTCCGGTTGGTGGTGGAAACGCAGACCTCACCCGCGGCCAGAACACCGTTGCTCATGCCCAGACAGGCGCCGCAGGTGGGGTTGGTCACGCAGAATCCGGCCTCCAGAAAAATCCGGATGATGCCTTCCTCCAGGGCATGCTTGAAAACACCGGGTGTCGCCGGAGAAACAATGCCCCGGACCGAATCGCTGATGACCTTGCCTTTCAGGACTTCGGCGGCCACGCGCAGGTCTTCCAGTCTGCCGTTGGTGCAGGAACCGATGTAAACCTGATCGATGGGTTGACCGATCATCTCGCTGACCGATTTGACGCGATCCGGTTTGTAATCATAAGTAATCTGAGGCACCAGGCCGCCGGCATCCATTTCCAGGACCTGATCATAGACCGCGTCCGGGTCGGAAACCAGTCCACGGTATTCTCCCAGGGCCTCTTCCGGAGAGGCAAAATCCCCCCGGATAAACGGCCAGAGATAAGCCACGGTGGTCTTGTCCGGGTAACACATGCCGCAGGTGGCCCCGGCTTCCACGGCCATGTTGCTCAGGGTCATGCGGGCGTCCATGCTCAGCGCATCCACCACTTCACCCGTGAATTCAAGCACCCGGTTGGTGGCGCCGTCAACCCCCAGCCTGGAGACGACCGCCAGTATGACGTCTTTGGCAAAAACACCCGCCGGCAACCGACCGCTTAACACCATTTTAATGGTTCGGGGATAAGCCAGAGCGCAGACGCCTTTCAGGATACCCACTTCCAGGTCGGTGGTGCCCACGCCGGCGGCAAAAGCGCCGAAAGCGCCGTGGGTACAGGTATGGGAATCACCCATGATGATGGTCTCGCCCGGACGGACAAAGCCTTTTTCCGGGAACAGGGCGTGACAGACCCCGTTGCGGCCGATATCGAAAAAATCGACGATCTTGTGCCGTCTGGCCCAGTCTCTCAGAATCTTTCCCTGCTCGGCGGTTTTTGAGTCCTTGGCCGGGGAAACATGGTCGATCACGGCTTTTATGCGCCCCGGATCAAAAACCCGGTCCTTGCCGCGTTTTACCAGATCATTGATCGCCACCGGCGTGGTGATCTCGTGACAGAAAACCTTGTCCAGCCGGATCACGCGCACGTCGCCGAAAGGATTGTCCACCTGATGGGCGTCAACTATTTTTTCCGCGATGGTTTTGCCCATAATATACTAATTTCCATTATGATTTAAAAAATCTTCGAACAGTTCCGGGCAGATCTCCCCTTCCGCGATTTTCTTCACCGGACCCGTTAAGACAACTGAATAATCTTTATTAACGATCATGTCAAGCCTGCCGCCGGGCATGTGAACGGCGATATCCGCGTCGCACAAATCAAGCCGGCGGGCAATCGCCGCGGCCACGCTGGCGCCACTGCCGCAAGCCAGAGTGTACCCGGCACCCCTTTCCCAGACCTCAAGGGCGACGGTATGGCGGTCTATAATTTTCAAAAACTGAACGTTGGTCCGGTTGGGAAAACACGCATCGGTTTCCAGGACAGGCCCCAAATCTACAGCCAGTTCCCGTGAGATGTCGTCGCAGAGAACAACGCAATGGGGGTTGCCGACGGTGGCCGCGCACCAGGTGATGGTCCGGCCGGCGACGGTTCTGGCCCTGTTGATGACTTCCCCCTTTTCTCCCTTTACCGGAATGTCCGCGGCCTGGAAGCTGACCCTGCCCATATCAATGGATATGGGATTGCCCCCGGTATGGACCCTGGCTTGAGCGCTGCCGCCGGTGGTCTTGATCATAAAGGGGGAGGTGTCGACGTACTGCCGTTCCCATAAATATCGCGCGAAAATGCGCAACCCGTTGCCGCTTTTTTCAGCTTCGCTGCCATCCGGGTTGAAAATTCTCACCCCGTAACAGCGGTCGACGGATTCGGTCGGCCCCAGAAGAATGCCGTCTGAGCCAAGACCGTAGTGCCGGTCGCAAATGGCCCGGATATGATTTTCCGTAAAAGAAACGCCCGCCTCTGACGGCGGAATAACCAGGTAATCGTTTCCAAGACCTTGATATTTATAAAACCGCAAGCCGTTCCTCACTTAACTCCTGCATTTCAGGATATCTTCTGATGTCAGGGCGGTCTTTCATCATCAATATGTTTAATTTGCAGATGCGGCTTCAGGCCGTTACCGGGGGCTGGAAGGCAGAGAATCCTTCCGTTTATTTTTCTTGACAGGAACCAATGCCCGGCTGATAGTGTGAGACGACTAAAAAACCGCTGCCCTTTGCCCGCGCCCGGCAATCTGATGCGGATTCAACCATAAATGACGAGTAAAAACAACTATAAAAATGTATTATATCGGCATTGATATCGGCAGTCTGTCCTGCGATGGGGTAATCATTGATGATGATGCCGTTATCCACGCCTCCTCGGTGGTCCCGACCGGGGCCAGAAATATCGAGGCGATTCAAAGGGTCAGGGCGGATGTTCTAGACCAGACGGGGTTAACGGAACAGGATATCCGGGCGACCGTGTCCACGGGTTACGGGCGAAACCGGGTTGAGGGAAAACTGGCCGCCGTAACTGAAATTACCTGCCACGCCAGGGGTATCACTCATCTTTTCCCGGGCACCCGGCTGTTGATAGATATCGGCGGCCAGGACAGCAAAGCGCTTCGTCTGAAGGAGAACAGCCGGGTAGTCGATTTTGCCATGAACGACAAATGCGCCGCCGGTACCGGCCGGTTTCTGGAAGCCATGGCCAGGGTGCTTGAAGTTGATATTGATGAGCTGGGCCATCTTGATGCCGATGCCCGGGAAAACCTGACGTTAAGCAGCATGTGCACAGTATTCGCGGAAAGCGAGGTCGTTTCGCTTATCGCCAACGGCGTGGCGGTGCCGGAAATAGCGCGGGGGCTGCATCGCGCCATTGCCTCCCGGACGCTTTCGCTGGTCCGGCGCGTCGCCCAGGATGACCTGTCCGTTTTGCCGACGGCCATGTCCGGGGGCGTCGCCCGCAACCCCAGCGTGGTCAGAGAGCTGGCTGCCATGCTGGGAACGGAGATACGCGTTCCGGAAAAGCCGGATATCGTCGGAGCTATAGGCGCCGCCCTGATCGCCAGAGAGCGCTCCACCTGATTCCGTGTACAGGACAGGCGCCGGTTGATTTTTTTGATTTGCAAACCGATCCGCATTTCCGATAGAATAGACCCCTGGCTGTATAAATTATTACCATAAGGATCCGTTGGATGATTATCGGGCTGGATGTCGGCGGAACACATACGGATGTCGTCCTTCTGGATAAGGACGGTCTTTTAAGAGAAATAAAGGTTCTCACGGATGAGTCGGATCTTTTTCACACGGTCCTTTCCGGAATCGAGCAGATATCAAAAGGCATCAAGCCGCAAGCCATAGAAAGAGTCGTTTTAAGCACCACCCTGACGACCAACCTGATCGTCCAGGGCATTAATCCTGATTTCGGCATCATCGTCTTGAGCGGTCCCGGCATTGATCCCGAACTGTTCAGAACCCATGAGCATTACTATCTTGTCGGCGGCGCACTGGATCACCGGGGCAGAGAGGTAGCGCCGGTGGATTTTGCCGGCCTGAGAAAAGTCGTTAAAAAGCTGAAAAAAGGTGATATCAGACATGTCGGCGTAATCGGCAAATTTTCGGCGCGCAATCCGGTTCATGAGCAGCAGGTCCGGGATGTCTTAAAAAAATCGTTTCGCAAAGTTTTTCTGGGACACTGGATTTCAGGCAGCCTGAATTTTCCGCGCCGCATCGCCACCACCTTCCTGAACGCTTCGGTCTATCCAATTCACAAGAAATTTTTTGAAGCCGTGCAGCGGACACTGGAAAAGCACGGCCTGCAGGTGCCGATCCACATCCTTAAAGCCGACGGCGGCACCATGAGCTTTGAGTCCTCCATCAACTATCCCGGGCAGACTATTTTGTCGGGTCCGGCGGCCAGCGTCATGGGTGGGATTCCGTTTGCCGGTGAAAAGGAGGAGGCGCTGGTTCTTGATATCGGCGGTACAACCACGGATATGGCGGTAATATTAAAAAAGGTGCCGGTGCTGGAACCGGTCGGGATAGAAATCGGCGGCTTCAAAACTCTGATTCGCGCTTTAAAGACAAAATCCGTCGGGCTGGGCGGAGACAGCACCGTAAAGGTTCTTAACGGCGAGATTACGATAGGGCCGGAAAGAACTGGTCGCGCCATGGCTTTCGGCGGTCCGTCGCCGACACCGACGGACGCGCTCTGCGTGCTGAAGATTATGACCGAAGGAGATGCCGTCAAAGCCGCGGACGGCATGAAAATGGTGGCGGATGAGCTGGGCAGGTCCGTCATTGAAACCGCCCGGGCGGTGTTTGAGCAGTTTTGTTCGGAAATCGTCCGGCACGCGCAGGCGCTTGTTGATGATATTAACAGCAAGCCTGTTTACACGGTTTATGAATACTGGGAAGGGCATCAGGTCAAACCTGACAAAATCCTGGTCCTGGGAGGACCGGCCGCCTGTTTCGCGGAGCAGATAGAAAAAATTTCGAATATCAAGACGACGGCCGTGCCCAAATGCGCCATGGCCAACGCGCTCGGCGCCGCTTTTGCCAGGACAACCTGTGAAGTGTCTCTGTTTGCCGATACCCAGCGGGGAATCATGACGGCTCCCGAAGAAAACTTTTTTGAAAGAATCGGCAGTTCCTTTACCCGGGAGGACGCTCAGGAAAAAACCCTGGAGCTCCTGACGCGCAAGGCCAGAAAGAGCGGGGCGTCCGAAAAAGATCTGGAACTGGACATTCTTGAGAATCAACAGTTTAACATGGTACGAGGTTTTTCGGCCGCCGGCAGAAATATCCGCATTAAGGCGCAGGTCAGGCCGGGCCTTATCAGCGGTTACCAGGTTATAGCGGATAAATTGTGCAGAGAAGTAACCATTATAAATGGAGCGCAATCATAATGCTGCGGGCGAAACGGAAAACAGGCCTTGTTTTTTTCCCGGCCTTTGACTGGGCCATCGATCCTACCCACCCGGAACGGGAAGAAAGGCTCCTTTACACGCAGGATCAGGCCATGGAAGAAGGCCTGTTTGACATTGACGGACTGATAGAGTTCAAATCACAGCTTGTCTTGGAACAGGATGTCCAGAGAGTCCATTTCTGTGTTCCCGACGTTTCCTCGGTGATGACGGAATCCCACTTCATCAGCGCCGGCAGCGCCAAACGCATCGGGATCGCCGTGCTCGAGAAGGAGGTGGAGAGCGGATTCGCGCTGGTTCGCCCGCCCGGCCATCATGCCAAACGGGTAGTTCACGGCGCGCGCGGGTTCTGTAATATCAATATCGAAGCCATGATGATCGAATACCTTCGTTTCGCTTACGGAATCCGTAAAGTGGCCATCGTGGACACGGATTGCCATCACGGCGACGGCACCCAGGATATTTACTGGCATGATCCCAATACCCTCTTTATCTCCCTGCACCAGGACGGACGGACCCTTTATCCGGGCACGGGTTTTCCGGAAGAGATGGGCGGACCGAACGCCGCCGGCAGAACCTTGAATATTCCCCTGCCGCCCAGGACTTCGGAAGAAGGCTTCCTGTATATCATCCAGAACGTCGTGCTGCCCGTTTTAAGCGAATTTAAACCGGATATTATCGTCAACTCCGCGGGGCAGGATAACCATTACACCGATCCCCTGACCGACATGAACTTTTCCGCTCAAGGTTACGCGAAGCTCACGGAGATGTTAAGACCCGATATCGCCGTTCTGGAAGGCGGGTACTCCATTGAAGGCGCGCTGCCGTATGTAAATATCGGTATCATCCTGGCCATGGCCGGCATGGACTACAGCAAAGTAAAGGAACCGGACTACGATCCGGACAAGATCAGGCAGACCGAACAGGTGACCCGGCAGGTGGAAAAAATCGGGGAAACGGCCTTGCAGATATGGCGGCGGCGGGACGAACTGACGGCCAAGCGTCAGGCGGGAAAAACGGTCGAGGAACGGACGAACCAGATTTATTACGACACGGACGGCATATATGAAACCCAGCACGAGACGGTACGGATCTGTTCGGACTGCGCCGGCGCTGTGCGTATTGATTCTTCGTCGGACCGGGGCAGACGGATCCTGGCCGTGCAGATTCCACTGAATGCCTGTGAAAAATGCCGTGAGGTCGGGCAAAAATGGTTTGATGAGGCCGACACGAAAAACTATTTAAAGGTTTTTCTGCAAAATCGACCTGAAGATGAATTTTTAACAAAATAACCGAATTCGCGCATACTTCCGCTTCTTGCGATTTTTAAATCATGAATGCGTATTTTATAAAAAAGCCCTGTTCGTGATACCGGATTCAAAACTACGTCTCGAATCCATCTTATGAATCATTCGTAATGTCGTCGCCGATACACGATAATCTTGTCACCCGGGCGCGAATGATCGCGGCTGTCCGCGCATTTTTTATCGACCATGGCTATCTCGAAGTGGAAACTCCCTGCCGGATTCCCGCGCCCATTC
>CAYSMV010000524.1:0-5377 GCA_964432245.1 uncultured Desulfobacterales bacterium | reverse complement strand
CGGAGGGACTGGCGTAGGTGTAACGCATGGTGGCGATATCGACGATATAGACGACCTCGTTGATGTTGTCCGCCAGCAGGCGATAACTCTCCGAAGCCTTTTCAAGCCGTTCCAATGATCGCCGGGTCTTCTCAGACTCGTTTTTGAGGCGGTTTTTTTTCAAAAAAAACAGAAAGGCAAAAATCAGCAGAGCGGTTAAGGCAATCGTCGGGACAAAAAATGTCAGGAAAACGTTCATGGGTTTATGTGTGTTTTTCTGATTGCTGCCGGATTCGTTTATAATTAGTCAATATAACATTTTATGATACAAAAGGGAAAGGCATAATTTCAAGGCTGGCGTAATTCCGCGCTTGAAACATCAACGCGGGTGTGATATTAAAAAAATATCATTATTGTCCAATAAAGCAATCGGTTCTGTAAAAATCCGGTTTTATTCGTGATGTGATTATTCCGGGCGGTCGCGAAGCCTTTGGGCTATCTTTTCTGTTAATCAGGCTGCGTTTAAAAACGGTTTTTACAGTCAGCCGGATAAATATTTTTATTTTTAATATCAAAATGTTACAAAAAGGAACCAACATGATCATCGCCATCGGTGAAGTGCTCTACGATGTGTTTCCCGACGCCAAGCGGGTCGGGGGGGCGCCGTTTAATTTCGCATTTCACTTGATTCAGATGGGGTACCCGGTAAAATTTATCACGCGCGTGGGCGCGGATAGAGATGGAGAGCAACTGCTGGCTTTTATGGAACGGTCCGGATTTGATCGGGAATATGTTCAGGTCGATGAAGTCCATAAGACTGGCCGGGTAATGGTTTATCCCGACCATGCCGGGATACCCCGCTTTGATATCGTTCAGGACGCGGCCTATGACCATTTGGTCTGGACCGACGCCGTTCAGGCGTTGCTGTCCGAACCGCCGGCTATGCTTTATTTCGGGACCTTGATCCAGCGCGCGCCCGTGAGTGGACGATTCCTGTGGAATATATTTCAGGCGCGTTTACCGGAAACCCTCCTTTTTTGTGATATTAACCTGCGTCCGGACTGCTACACCCGGGATATTGTCCGGGACTCCTTACACCATGCGGACATACTGAAATTGAATGATGAGGAACTGGACGCGATCCGGAAGATGTTCGGCTATTCCGGTGACGCGGCTTCAGTGGCGGCTGAACTGATCCGGGACTACGCTTTAACGCTGGTGGCCCTGACCAGAGGGAGCCGGGGCAGCGAGATTTTTACCGCCGCGGATCATGTAAAAATGCCGGCCTGTTCAGGGTATGAATGTGTTGACACGGTCGGGGCCGGCGACGCCTTCGCGGCCGTGATCGCGGCCGGAATTTTAAAAAAAATGGATATCCGGCGGATTCTGACAACAGCCGCTGACTTTTCGGGACGGATATGCGGTATTCCCGGTGCGGTGCCGGATCGCATGGGTTTTTATAACGCCCTGAACATGTAAATTATTTTTCAAGAATGACCGGGCGGTGTTGATAAACAGGCCGGGGAGTTTTTCCTGTTTCCGGTGTTCCGGGAGGATCGTTTAAATGAAGAAACTCTTATATATTCAGATGTTCAGTATTCACGGACTGGTCCGCGAAAAAAACATGGAGTTGGGCCGTGACGCCGATACCGGCGGACAGGTATTGTATGTCGTAGAACTGGCGCGGCACCTGAGCCGGCGCGATGACGTGGCCCGGGTGGATCTGATGACGCGGCTGGTATCGGACAAAACCGTTTCCGCTGATTATGCCGAGCCGGTTTGCCGGGTGAACGAGAAGTTCAGGATCATCAGGATTCAGTGCGGCGGCAAAAAATATATCCGCAAAGAGCTTTTATGGCCGCATCTGGACGAATACGCCGATAAAACCATTCAGTTTATAAAACAGGAGAAAAAAATACCCGATATTGTTCACGGCCATTACGCGGATGCCGGTTATGTGGCCTCGCAACTGGCTCAGCTGTTTAATATCGGTTTTATTTTTACCGGCCATTCCCTGGGTCGGCAGAAGAAAGCGCGGCTGCTTTCCGATGGTATGAAGGAGGCGGATATTATTAAAAAATACAAAATTGATCGCCGCATTTACGCGGAAGAAGATATCCTCAAGACCTGCGACCTGATTGTGGCCAGTACCAACCAGGAGGTTGAGCAGCAGTACGGCGCCTACGTGGATCATCATATGCCGCCCCGGTTCAGTGTCATCCCGCCGGGAATCGACGTGGAACGTTTTTACCCTTATTACTACGATAACGTTACGGAGGAGGTACGGCACGAAGAGGAACTGTTCGCCCGGGCGTCGGTGCTGGAGGAATTGAACCGGTTTTTTACGTATCCGGATAAGCCCCTGATTCTGGCTTTGTCCCGGCCGGATAAGCGAAAAAACATTTCAGGCCTGATCAGAGCCTATGGTGAAGACCGGGAGCTGTCGTCCATGGCCAATCTGGCCGTGTTTGCCGGTATTCGAAAGGACATAACGGACAAAGAGGAGAACGAACGGGAAGTGCTGACCATGATGTTGCTGTCCATGGACAAGTATGATTTATACGGCAGAATGGCGATCCCCAAAAAGCACGATTTTGAATTCGAAGTCCCGGAGTTGTATCGCATCGCCGCCGAGAAAAAAGGTGTTTTTGTGAATGTGGCCTTGACGGAGCCGTTCGGCCTGACCCTGATCGAGGCCGCCTCTTCCGGCCTGCCGATTGTGGCCACCAGTGACGGCGGACCGAGGGATATCGTCGAAAACTGTAAAAACGGTCTTCTCGTTGATCCGCTGGACAGCCGGGCGATCAGCCAGGCGATAAAAAAAATCATCACCAGCAACGATATCTGGAAGCGGTATTCCAGAAACGGTGTTATGAACGTCCGCAGATATTACACCTGGGACAGTCATGCCGACAGATATATGAAGGAGGTACGGAAAACCATCCAGGAAAGCGGCAAAACAGGAATCGACGTGGCGCGGCCCAGGGACGCCATCGGTCAACGGATTATGGGCCTGGATTATTTTCTGGTCTGCGATATTGATAATACCCTGATCGGAGACGATAACAGCCGTCTGAAGGATCTGGTTGAAATCATCAGAAAAAACCGGAGCCGATTCGGGTTTGGCGTGGCAACCGGCCGGACGGTCAGATCGGCCGTTGATTACCTGAAAAAGATGGGTGTCTGTTTCCCGGACATTATTATTTCGTCGGTCGGAGCGGAACTTTATTACGGCCGGAAGCTTCAGTTTTCCCAGGGATGGGCGACCCATATTTCCAAAGGCTGGGATCGGAAGAAAATTGTTGAGCTGTTGCGCGGGCTTTCGTTTCTCAAATACCAGGAGGAGGAAACACAGCGGGAGTTCAAGGTCAGTTACGATATGGCGCCCGGCAGGGACCGGCTCGCCAGGGTTCACAATACGCTTTTGAAAAACAAATGCCGCTATAATCTTATCTATTCTCATAATCAGTACCTTGATATTCTTCCCTACCGGGCTTCCAAGGGCAAGGCGATCAGGTATCTTGGCTATAAATGGCAGATTCCCCTGGCGAATTTTCTGGTCTGCGGCGATTCCGGAAACGATGAGGAGATGTTGAAGGGCGATATCAAAGGGGTGATCGTGGGCAATTACAGCCCGGAGCTGAAGGCTTTAAAAGGAAGCCGGGACATTTATTTTGCCGGGGCAGCCTGCGCGGGCGGTATTATTGAGGGCCTGGAGCATTATCAATTTGTCGAAACGGCCGCCGGCCGATAAATGTGCGTGAAAAGGACGATCAATGAGTATTCCCAATAAAATACAGATTATCAGTTACCCGGACAGCCTGGGCAAGAATTTACAGGAGCTTCATTACGTGTTAAAACGCTATTTCGCGAAAGCCGCGGGCGGGGTTCATATCCTGCCTTTTTATCCCTCGTCCGCCGACAGAGGATTCGCGCCGATCACTTACTACGAAGTGGACCGGGCTTTCGGTACCTGGCGCGACATCGAAATGATTCAGGAGGATTTTGATATCACCATTGATTTCATGGTCAACCATATTTCCCGGCAGTCAAAGTATTTTATCGATTATATCAAGCACGGCGAAAAGTCCCCGTACGCCGATATGTTTCTGAGTTTCAACAAGCTGGCGCCGGACGGCAAGGTCAGCGAGGATGATCTTGCGAAGGTCTACACCCGCAAGCCGTCGCCGCCCTATCAGTTTATTGAGCGGCCGGACGGCTCCCAGGAAATCATCTGGTCGACCTTTGATTATGAACAGATCGATATTGATATCAACTCTTCCGTTACCAGGGAATTATTCAGGGATTTTCTGATTTTTCTGGCCCGTAAGAAACCGGAATTTATCCGCATGGACGCTTTTGCCTACACCACCGTCGAGCTGGGGACAAACTGCTTTTTTCTGGAGCCGGAAGTATGGAAGCTGCTGGACATGCTGAATGGTTTTGTGTCGCCTTTTGGCGTTCAACTGGTTCCCGAAGTCCATGAACATTATTCATACCAGTTAAAACTAGCTCAAAAAGGTTATTGGAGCTATGATTTCTCTTTGCCCCTGCTGGTGCTTCATACGCTCTATCACCATACCAACAAGCGGCTGGTTAACTGGCTGACCATCTGCCCCCGACGGCAGTTCACTACTCTGGACACTCATGACGGCATGGGCGTCGTGGATGTAGCCAACTTGATGTCAAACGAAGAAATCGATCGGTCTGTTAAGGGGCTTTACGAGAAAGGGTCGAATATTAAACCGATATACTCCAGCGCCGACTATAACAATCTGGATGTTTACCAGGTGAACTGCACCTATTATTCCGCCCTGGAATGCAACGATGATTCCTACCTGGCCGCGCGGACCATCCAGTTTTACGCGCCGGGCATTCCTCAGGTGTATTACGTGGGCCTGCTGGCCGGTGAAAACGATGTGGCGCTGGTGGAGGAGACCAGAAACGGCCGGGATATCAACCGCCACAACTACACGCTGGATGAAATCGCCGTGGAAGTGGAAAAGGAGGTTGTCCAACGCTTGATCCGGCTGATGGAATTCAGGAGCAGTTATCCGGCCTTTGACGGCGAACTGGTGATTGAAGATTCGGATGAGAATGAACTGATTCTGACCTGGGTTAAGGGCTTCTATAAAACAACGGCGGTTATTGATCTTAAGACCTATCATGTAAACATTACCTATGTCGATCAGGAGACCCGGAAGCTGGAAACGTTTGTAGTCTGATAAACAAGCGATTCAACCCGGACCTATCGAAAATATAGATAGTGTCCATCCATTTATTATGGATGACACAATTTAGGTTTCCAGTCCAGAAATGTGGATTTTTTCGCAAGGTCAAGGAAAACAAGGGATTGCGCGGAGGCGTACTGGACGTACGCCGCACAAGCAAGCCCGCA
>CAYSMV010000523.1:0-4028 GCA_964432245.1 uncultured Desulfobacterales bacterium | reverse complement strand
CGAATTCATGCTTTTTCGAAAAAAGATGCCGCAGGATCGTGGTTTTGCCGGACTGACGAGGGCCCGTCAACACCACTGCCGGGAACTCGGAAACGGCTTTTTTGAGAACCGGTTCCAGCGATCTTTCAATATAGGGCTGCTGACTCATGGTGACCTCGCCCGTTTAGATTGGTTAAGATTATGCATTTAAAATTCATAATGTCAACCAGAAAATGCGGCCATCCTTATTCTTTTTCCAGGGCCCGGAACAACGGCTCCAGTCTTGACGTCGGAACCGTGGAGAAAAATTTTATGCCCTATATTTTCTGGCCTTGCTTGATGACGATTCAGGCTGTTTTACCGGAAGAATAAATTCAATGACACGATCAGGAAGTATTTATCCTGCCGTCTTTTCTTACAAATCGTTTGTATTTCCTTAAAATTATGGCTAAATATACAAAAAGGGGACAAAAAACGGGCAATTCAGATGGTCACAATATTAAAGACGTTAAGCGCCAAACCCTGAACGATACGACAATAAATGGCAAACCAGACGCCAGAGCAGAAAGCGCGGGACGAGATCGACAAAATGCTGATCTCGGCCGGATGGGTGGTGCAGTCCAGAAACAAGGTGAACCTGTCGGCCGGCAAAGGCGTGGCCGTCCGGGAATACCAGACGGATGTCGGCCCGGCCGATTATGTCCTGTTTGTGGACGGAAAACCCGTCGGCGTCATTGAAGCCAAGCGGGAAGAAGAAGGCGAACGGCTTACCGCTCACGAAGAGCAGTCCGCATCGTATGCCCGGGCGACTTTAAAATACAATCTAAACCAGGAACCCCTGCCGTTTGTGTATGAAAGCACCGGCGCCCTGACCCGGTTCACCGATTACCGTGACCCCAGGCCCAGATCAAGGCCGGTGTTTCATTTTTACAAGCCGGAAACCCTGGCCGAGTGGCAGGGGCAGCCGGAAACCCTGCGGGCCAGGCTGCAAAAAATGCCTGACCTGAACGAGGAAGGCTTGCGTTCCGCCCAGATCCGGGCCATCCGGAATCTGGAAGCGTCATTAAAAGCCAATCACCCCAGGGCCCTGATTCAAATGGCCACCGGCGCCGGAAAAACCTTTACCGCCTGCACCTTTGTCTATCGTCTGTTGAAACATGCCCATGCCCGGCGCGTCCTGTTTCTGGTGGACACCCGGAACCTGGGCGAACAGGCGGAGCAGGAGTTTTTAAAATACCAGCCCACGGACGATAACCGGAAGTTTACCGAGCTCTATAATGTCCAGCGCCTGACATCGAGCTATATCGCTTCGGACAGTCAGGTCTGCATTTCCACCATTCAGCGCCTGTACGCCATTCTGAAGGGCGAAGACCTGGAAGAAACCGCGGAACTGGAAAACCCCAATGAATCCGCCTGGCAGTGGCAGAAAAAAGCCCCCATCCCCGTGGCGTTCACGCCCCAATACCCCGTCGAACAGTTTGACTTTATCATTATCGATGAGTGCCACCGCTCCATTTACAACCTCTGGAAGCAGGTGCTGGAATACTTTGACGCCTTTCTGGTGGGCCTGACCGCCACGCCCGACAAGCGCACCTTTGGTTTCTTTAATGGAAACGTGGTCAGTGAATACAGCTATGAAGAATCGGTGGTGGACGGGGTAAACGTGCCCTATGATGTCTTTACCATAGAAACGAAAATTACCCGGGCCGGCGCTAAAATCAAGGCCAGGGAATATGTGGACAAGCGGGAACGGTTGAGCCGCAAAAAACGCTGGGAACAAATGGATGAAGATTACCAGTACACCGCCAACGACCTGGACAGGGAGGTGGTCAATCCCAGCCAGATACGCCGGATCATCCGGGCGTTTAAAGAGTCCCTGCCGACCATTTTTCCGGACCGCTTTGATGACAAGGGTGAATTTGAAGTGCCCAAAACCCTGGTCTTTGCCAAGACCGACAGCCACGCCGACGATGTGATCCAGATCATCCGGGAGGAGTTTGAAGAAGGCAACGATTTCTGCAAAAAGCTGACCTACAAAGCGGATGAAGACCCCAAATCCGTTTTAAACCGTTTCCGCAATTCATGGGCGCCGCGCATTGCCGTGACCGTGGACATGATCGCCACCGGCACGGATGTCAAGCCCCTGGAGGTGCTGCTGTTCATGCGGGACGTGAAGAGCATCAACTATTTTGAGCAGATGAAGGGCCGGGGCACCCGCACCCTTAATTTTGACGACCTGCTGCAGGTGACCCGCGCGGCCAAACACACCAAAACCCATTTTGTGATTGTGGATGCCGTGGGCGCGGTCAAATCCAAAAAAACCGACTCCCGGCCCCTGGAACGCAAGCCCGGCGTGCCGCTCAAAGACCTGCTGGGGGCCGTGGCCATGGGCGTTCAGGATCAAGACCTGTTCATGTCCCTGGCCAACCGTCTTATCCGCTTGCAGAAGCAACTTACCCGAAAAGAACAAACCGGGTTTGAAAAACTTTCGGACGGAAAAAGCATCAACCAGGCCGCCGCCGACCTGCTCAATGCCTATAATCCCGACACCATTGAAGCTATTGAACATAAAATCGAGCAGGGAAAACCGGGTTATCCCCCCGCTGAAATCCGTCGGGACGTGGCCAAAGAACTGGACGCCATGCGGCGCAAGGCCGCCTCCACCTTTACCGGCGAGCTGAACGAATACATCGAGAATGTGCGCAAAATCCACGAGCAGATCATCGACACCATCAACCCGGACGAACTTACAAAAGCCGAGTGGGACAGCTATTCCACGGACAAGGCCCGGGAAGTGGTCAGGGATTTTTCCGCCTACATCGAGGCCAACCGGGACGAGATCATCGCCCTGAGCATTTTTTACGACCAGCCCTTTCGCCGCCGGGAACTGACCTATGACATGATCAAAGAGGTGCTGGAAACCTTGAAGCGGGAAAAACCCCTGCTGGCCCCGCATTATGTGTGGGACGCCTATGCCCAGATAGAAGAGGTGAAAGGCAACAGCCCCAAAAACGAACTGGTGGCACTGGTGTCGTTGATCCGGCGGGTAACCGGCATTGACAGGCTGCTGACGCCCTACAATCATATCGTGGACAGAAATTTCAAGGACTGGATCTTTAAAAAGCATGGCGGCGCCGGGCAAAAATTCACCGAAGCGCAGATGGAATGGCTGCGCCTGTTAAAAGACCATGTGGCCGCCAGCTTTCATGTGACCGTGGACGATCTGGACTACACCCCCTTTGACGCCAGGGGCGGCCGGGGCAGAATGTGGGCCCTTTTCGGCGACCAGACCAACGCCCTGCTTGAAGAATTGAACGAGGCCCTGGCGGCATGATGAGAGAAAAAATTACAAATATGGAATTGCCGGCAAATTGGCAGTGGACAGAATTAAAAGATCTCGTCGATGACCCGAAGAACGATATCGTTGACGGCCCTTTTGGCTCAAATCTAAAGTCCAGTGAATATGTAAACAGCGGAATTCCCGTGTTTAAAATTCAAAATATAAAAGCGAATAATTTCGTCGATAAAAATATCAACTACGTGACTGCAGAAAAAGCAAAACAATTAAATAGGCACACATTTCAGAAAGGTGATCTTATTATAACCAAGCTTGGTGATCCACTTGGCTTATGTTGTAAAGTCCCAAAAAAATATTGTTTTGGTGTAATCGTGGCGGATTTAATGCGGCTTAGGCCCTCACCCTCTCGAGCTTATGATAAATATTTGATTTATGGTATCAATAGCGTTTTAGTTCAAGACCAATTCAAAACAATCACTAAGGGGACTACAAGAGCAAGGGTAAACTTGACAATTGTAAGAGGTATTAATTTCCCCCTCGCCCCCCTCCCCGAACAACGCGCCATCGTCGCCAAAATAGAAAAACTTTTCAGTGATCTGGACAACGGCATCGCCAACCTCAAAGCCGCCAAAGCCAAACTGGACATCTACCGCCAGGCCGTGCTGAAAAAGGCGTTTAAGGGAGAGTTGACGAAGGAGTGGCGGGAAAAGCAAGCATGTTTGCCAACTGCCCAAGCGATGTTGGAAAGAAT
>CAYSMV010000522.1:0-4751 GCA_964432245.1 uncultured Desulfobacterales bacterium | reverse complement strand
TCGCGGGGGAGTCGGGGCTGTTTTCCGGGAGATTCCCAGTACCATTCTGACGACGGATCAGCTGGGACTTCCCAAGGTTATCGCCAAGCTGGCGTCCCTGCCAAGAGGCCTTTGCCTTGTAACAGGGCCGACGGGCAGCGGAAAATCAACCACCCTGGCCGCGATTATCGATGAGGCCAATCGAACCCGTAAAGACAATATTATTACAGTGGAAGATCCGATAGAATTTGTGCATGAGACCCGGCTGTGCACGGTCAGCCATCGGGAAGTCGGTATTCATACCAAGTCTTTTTCCGCCGCTCTGCGGGGCGCCCTTCGCGAGGATCCGGACATTATCCTGGTCGGCGAGATGCGGGACCTGGAGACGACCGCTCTGGCCATTGAAGCGGCTTCAACCGGGCACCTTGTGTTTGCCACGGTTCATACCACCAGCGCGGCCAAGACCGTGGATCGTATTATTGAAATTTTTCCGGCTGAACAACAGGGGCAAATCCGGTCTACGCTGGCTGACGGTATCCGGGCGGTCGTATCCCAGGTGCTTTTCAAGCGAGTGGATAAAGTCGGTCGGTGCGTTGCGCCGGAAATCCTGATTGCCACACCGGCGGTACGAAACCTGATCAGAGAGGCCAAAACCCATCAACTGGCTTCGATGATGCAGACGGGTAAGAAGTATGGCATGCAGCTTCTGGATGATGCGATAATGAACCTGTATCATAAGGGATGGATCAGCGCCGAGGAAGCGTATATGAAAGCCAATGATAAAGCCCAGTTCCGGTCGTTTCTGAGAAATCCGCCGGTAGATTTTACGGAGGCTTAGACCGGAGGGGGAAAGTTAACAGGCGGTGAGATATGCAGAAGACCGAAGTCGATCATATTTTAACCAAGTTGCTTGATTCCTATGAAAATGTTTCGGATCTCAACCTGACGGTCGGCAAACCGTTTCAGGTGGAAAGCTCCGGAGAACTGATCCATGTGGATGTCGGTTTCGGCGTGAAAAACCTGACGCCGTTTCAAACGGAAACGTTCGCTCTGGCATTAATAGACGGTGACCGCCGACTGACGGAGGCCTTGTTGTCTTCCGGTTCGTGCGATATGTCTTATGCTCTTCCCGGTAAAGCCCGGTTCAGGGTGAACATATTCGCTCAATCCGGACAGTACTCTATTGTTCTGCGTCGTCTCGAGTCTACTATTCCGACCATTGACACGATGAACCTGCCTGAAATTTTTTATGAAATCGCCAAGGAGCAAAACGGCATTGTTTTCTTTACCGGCGCCACCGGGACCGGTAAAACTACTTCTATGGCCGCCATTCTTGAAAATATCAATGAAAACAGATCTGTACATGTTATTACCCTGGAAGATCCGGTTGAATACCAGCATCCGCACAAAAAAGCCACTTTCAACCAGAGAGAGCTGGGTACTGATTTTGATACTTACAGCAACGGGCTTCGGGCCGCTTTAAGGCAGGCGCCGAAAGTGCTTCTGGTCGGTGAAATGCGGGATAAGGAATCTATAGAAATCGGTTTACGGGCCGCCGAAACCGGTCATCTGGTATTTACCACGCTGCATACCGTTGATGCCGGGTCCACCATTAATCGTCTTGTCGGCATGTTTGATATTGATGAAGAACACCAGATCCGGATACGGCTTTCCGAAACTTTAAGATGGTCGGTCTGTCAGCGGCTTCTTCCCAAAATCGGGGGGGGCAGGATTGCCGCTTTCGAAGTGATGAGGGCCAATCTCCGCGTTAAGGATACGGTCCTTAACGGCGAAAGCGAGGGTAAAACTTATTATGAAATCATTCAGCAGGGCAAGCCTTTCGGCATGGCGACGTTTGATGATTATATCGTGACACTCTTTGCCGAGGGACTGATTACCGAGGAGACGGCCCGAACATATGCTTCCCGTAAAGGAATTGTCGGCCGGGGTATTGATTCCATTAAAAGCGCTCGCGGTGAGGCCACGACGGAAATAGAACGGCTGGAGATGGACAGGAGATACGATAAAGCATAAGGGTACTTCTAAAAATTGTCTTTTGGCCCTATGTCGGCGTTGCGCTAAAATTTTAATCTGAAATACTTCAAGGTATTCCTCCGGTTAAAATTTTTGCCTGTCTTGACCTCGAACCAGAATTCCAATTTTTAGAGATACCCACAACTTATAACGAAGCCGTGTTTAAAAAACATTAAAAACCGGAAAATAAGTGGTGAAAATTCATGGATATCAGTTGCGAGAAGTGCGGTTGCGCTTTCAAGGTTGCGGATGAGAAACTGACGCCGGGCAAGAGCGCGGTAGTAAAGTGCCCCAAGTGTAAAAACAAAATCTCCATAAATGCTCCAGGGGCGGAAGAGCCGGCCGGCGCTTTCGGGTTTGACGAAAGACCGGATGACAGCCAGTATAACGCTTCGGAGAAACCATTTGATTTTATTGAGGAAGAGGGCGAAACCGCGCTGATATGCGAAAGCGACGAGGGGGTCAAAAACAAGATCAAACAGGTTCTTGATTTTATGGAGTATCATATTTCCGAGGCCAATGATACGCGGGACGCGCTTAAGAAGATGCGTTACCATGACTATAATTTAATCGTTCTCAACGAATCCTTTTCTTCGCGTTCCCCCGATGCCAACGGGGTGCTGATCTATCTGGAACGGCTTAAAATGAGGACCCGGCGGAATATATATTTGACCCTTCTGACCAAGCGTTTTAAAACCATGGACGCTATGACCGCTTTTGAAAAAAGCGTTGAGTTGATAATAAACATGAATGATATCAATCATTTCGAAAAAATAATAAAAAGAGGGCTGTCGGATAACGAACAGTTTTACCGAATATACAAGGAAGAACAGAAATCGGTGGGTATTATTTAGTCTATGGCAATGGAGATCCTGGGGCCGCGATATACCTGTAAGGAATATCGGGAAGAGATGATTCTGCTTAATCTGCGGAGACGTTTATATCAGGGAGATGTTTCCGAGGATGAAAAAAAGCAGATCAGAGAAACCATTGCCCGGTTGAAAAAAGAGATGGGTATGGAATGAGCATGCCTGTTGCCTGTCAGACGGTCATCCCGATTATTCTCAATCCTTCCAACGTAAGGTTCGGCTCCACGCATTCAATGGTTTCGGAAATATCCGCTATCAGTGTCGCCAGCCCGCCGGTTGCGATGACTTTCCAGGGCTTATTCTCCTGAGATCGAATACGGTTGACGACTCCGTCCACAAGCCCGGCAAATCCGAAAATGATTCCCGATTTGATGCTCCCTTCCGTGTCCCGTCCGATCAGCGTTTCCGGCGGTGTCAACAGGTCCACCCGCGGCAGCTTGGAAGCTTTCTGGAAGAGGGCTTCAGCCGCTATGGAGATGCCGGGGGCTATCAGGCCGCCGGTATAGACGCCTTCCGCTGATATCAGGTCAAAGGTAATGGCGGTACCGAAGTCGACGACGATGATGTCTGTCCGGTATTTGTCGTAAGCCGCCACGGCGTTGACGATTCTGTCCGCTCCGATTTCCGACGGGTTGATATAACGAATGGTGATCCCCGGGGCCGTGGCGGCGTTTATCCAGCGGGGAGCGTGCGCCATGTATTTTCTGCAGAAATCGTCATATATGCGGTCAACCGGCGGCACGACCGAGGAGATGACGGTTTTTTCAACATCGGTCAGGCTTACGCCCGCCCCGGTGAAAAGGTGCGAGACGAGAACACCCAGCTCGTCGGCCGTGGTCTCTTTTTCGGTTCTAATTCTCCAGTTGCACACCAGTGCTTCAGACTCGAAAAGGCCCATAACGGTATTGGTATTGCCGATATCAATTACAAGCAGCACGGTTTTCTCCCTGTTTATTGATGTTGATTAATCCGGGGCGTTTTTTATCGCGTCTATTATTCTGGCGATCATGACGGCATCGGCCACGTCATGCACTCTGACGATATGCGCTCCTCCCATAATGGCCGCGGCAATCGTGGCTTGCGTTCCTATTCTTACATCCGGTGCGTCGGGATTAACATCTTTTTGTAAATGGCCGGCGATGGTTTTTCGGATAAAGGCTTTTCGTGAGGTGCCGATGACGACCGGCAGGCTCAGGGATTGAAACCGGGACAGGTTTTTTATCAGGGTCAGGTTGTGGCCGGTTGTTTTACCGAATCCGATACCCGGATCAACAAAAATCTTTGCGGGTGATATTCCCTTCTCCTGCGCCCCGGCCGCGGCCGTTTTCAGAAAGGCGATCACTTCACCGGTGACGTCTTTATAAAACGGCGACTCCTGCATGGTTTTGGGAGTGCCCTGCATATGCATCAGGATGATGGGGACTCCGGATGCGGCTGCCAGGGGAGCCATGTCCGGATCGCCGCGCGTGGCACTGATGTCGTTAATGATGGAAGCGCCCGTTGCCAGGGCCGCTTCCGCGACGGACGCCTTGGTGGTGTCAATCGACAGGGGGATGTCTGTCTCCTGAACGAGTTCCTTGATTACCGGTATGGTCCTTTTTATTTCCGTTGCCGCCGGCACCGGATCTGAAAAAGGGCGGGATGATTCTCCGCCGATGTCAATAATATCGGCGCCGGCCGCGATCATCCGCCGGGCGTGGTTAACGGCGTCGCGGAATTTTTCGAATTTGCCGCCGTCGGAAAACGAGTCCGGCGTGATGTTCAATACCCCCATTATCAGGGTGCGCTTTCCCAGTGTCAGAAAATGGTTGCCCCAGGCCAGAGTGTAAGGTTTCATGCGCGGTCTTGTTCAGACGGTATTTTCGTTTT
>CAYSMV010000521.1:0-7149 GCA_964432245.1 uncultured Desulfobacterales bacterium | reverse complement strand
ACCGTCCAGCAACAGGTGCCTGTTGCGGCGGGCGAAGAATTAAAGTCGCCGACGCCAGCGGCGCCATCGGCACCGGTTGCTCAACCGGAAGCCCCTTCAGAAGGAGCGGAAACTTCTTTGTCTGAAGAGAAGCCGCCAAAAGTAGAAGGAAAAAAGGCGGAAGTGGATGCCATTACCAGAGAAGCCGTTGCTCTTCAAGATGCAGTCGATAAAGAGGCCGCGCCGGCTCCGGAGAGCGTGCCTCAGCAGGAGCCGTCCGGTCTGGAGGAACAGGAAGCGGTGCCGTTGTCTGCTGAAGCGGATCAGGAGGTCGCCATGCTGACGCCGGACGAAGGTATGGAGCCGGATGAAACCGCGCCTGTAATCGATCTTGGCTTGAAAGAAGCAGAAGCGGAAGAAGGAGCGATGGGCGAACTGCAGGACGCCGGAGAGGAAATGGATGAAGGCGAAAAAGAGACGACCAAAGATCTGTTTGATCCCTTTTCCCCGCTGTTTCAACAGGAAAAGACCGGCGTTGCCGTTGTGGACACTCAGGATATGCGGCAGAAGCGCAAGTTCTTGACGCCGCTGGAACGAATCGACGTCGGTCAGTTGACGCTGGAAGGCATTATCCAGGCGCAAAGCGGGAACCGGGCGATTGTCACAGACGCCAGCGGTAAGGGCTATGTGATAAAAAAAGGAACCTATATCGGGTTAAACTCGGGAACGGTGGAAAAAATAGAACCAGACAGGGTTACTATTGTTGAGATTATTGGAACACGACAATCGAGAAACGTATTAAAACTTCAGAAACCGGCTGGAGAGTAAATATGCTAAAACAATCAGGGTTAAGAATGAAATTCAGAGTAGCCTTTTGCTTTTTGGGGATCTTTTTCGTGGCCACGCTGGGAATGTTCGGCTGTGCCGCCACGGAAACCACCCGGCAGCCAGATGATCAGACGACCACTACAACGGAACAGGCAGCAGCCCCGGAAGAGAAGCTGATTACCGATATCAGCATAGAAGAGCGTGCTGATGCGATTGTTGTTTCCATTACAGCCAATCACGTGGTTGATTATACCCTGGCCGAGCCGCCTCTCCAGCAGGCCAAGGTCCTCTATTTTCCGGACGCGGCGCTTGATCTGCCGGCGAACGATTATTCTTCTGATAATGAAGTTATCGGCGCCATCCAGGCCCTTGAATTGGTTAAAGGCGGTCCTTCCAAAGTCGTAATCCCCATCAAAAGCCCGGGAGTTGCCTGTGAGGCAAGTCGGACAGGTGATGATACCATTTTGCAGGTTGTTTTTCCAAGGATTGCGGGCGCGCAACCGGCGGCAGCGGAGATATTGACGGAAGATATCGTCGCCGAAGAAGGAGCGCAAACGGCAGAAGCGTCCGTGGCTGAAGAAGAGGTGCAGCCGGAAGAAGCGGCCGTGGCTGAAAAAGAAGAGGTTCAGCCGGAGGAAGAGTATGCCGCACAGGACGAGCCTTTGTCGGTGGCGACGCGCCTGGAAACCATTGAGGTAACGGAGGATGCCGGTCGCGTGAGCGTCAAAATCAAAGCGGACGGTGCCGTGACGGAGTATAAAAGTTTCACATTAACCGGGCCGCCCCGGATCGTACTGGACCTGGCCGGTCTGGCCAGTTCCCATAAAAAAGAGCAGCGCCTTGACGTGGATTCGGACATGGTGCATAAAATCCGTCATTTTGCTCATCCGGACTACCTGCGGGTGGTGCTGGATGTCGACGAACTTTATTTATCTGATTTTAAAGCAACTTCAGTTGACGACGGGTTGATTGTCCAGGTGGGTGACGCCAAACAGGCCGTGGCTTTGCCGCCGACAGAACAGGAGGAAGAGCTGGCCTTGGCCGAAGATGCTTATATGGAGCCAACCGAAGCGCCGGAAGAAGCGATTTCTGATTTGCCGGCTGTAGAAGCGGAAGCGGAAGAAGAATGGGTAGAAGCAGAGGAAGAAGCGGAGCCGGCGGTTGCCGCTGATTCCGGCATGGAAGAAATAACCGAGACCGGACCAACAGCTGAAGTCGCTGTCTCAGAGACTGAAGAAGAAAGCGTTGTTATTAAAAAACATGAGCGGCCGGCGCTGGTTAACCACATTGATTTTATTGATGACCAGGGCAGGTCAACCGTTCGCATCGGCACGACGCACCCGGTAAAGTTTGATCTGGCCAAGACCGGTGAAAACAAGCTCCGGTTGACGCTTGATGATGCCGATATCCTGAGTTTTCGTCAGCGGCCTTTGATAACCACCCGTTTTGAAAGCGCCATAAATTCCATTATTCCTTTACAGACCCAGGCAATGAAGGAAAAAGGGATGTCCGTAGTAGATATTAACTTAAGAGAAGAGGTGGGCTATTACACCGAGCGGGCGGGCAACCTGATCCTGGTCCATTTTGAGACTTCATCCGTAGCGCCGGAGCCGGCTGAAAAGGTTGTGATTCCTACTGAATACGAGGTATTGTCCAAAGCGGCGGAAGCGGCATCGGCCCCTGAGGAGGTTGTAGCAAAAGAGGTCCCGGCCGAGGGCTTGGCGGAGGAGACTCCCGCGGAAGGAATGGCGGCGGAAGTGGTCGAGGAGGAAGCAACAACGACCGCGCCGGCCATAGCGGCCGGGGCGGAAGAAGCCGCGCCTGCCCCGATTGAAGCAGAATCCGCGGTCGCGGAGGAGGAGGCCGAAAGTGTTGTTCCGCCGGCGGACGAGAGTTCACCTTCGTTTAGAAAAAAGAAGGTTTATACCGGCGAACCCATTGCGCTGGACTTTTATAAAACGGATATTCGTAATGTAATTAGAATATTAAAGGATGTGAGCGGTAAAAACTTCGCCATTGACAAGGATGTTTCCGGCAGCGTTACGCTGAGCTTCATCAACCCGGTTCCCTGGGATCAGGTGCTGGACCTGATTCTGGAAATGAATGATCTGGGAATGATGGAACGGGACGGCATCATTCGTATCGCCACCAAGGAAACCATTCGGAGGCAGAAAGAATCGGCCCAGGCCGAGCTGGCCGCGGAACAGGATCTGAGAACAACCGAAGAACAGCTGGCTCCGCTGGTTACCGAATATTTTGCCATCAGCTATTCAGACGCGGCTACCGATATTCTGCCTCATATTACGGATATACTCACGCCTGAAAGAGGCCATGCCAAGGTGGATACCCGCACCAACCAGGTGATCATGACGGATATCCCTGAAAAAATTGAAATGGCCCGGGAAATCATTGAAAAAATCGACCGGGTCACACCCCAGGTGATGATCAAGGCCCGGATCATCGAAACCACTACCGATTTTTCAAGGGAGTTCGGCACGGAATGGGGTATAAGCAACACGCCGGGCGGAACCTATAACAGAGATCTTGGCGGAACCTATACCTATGATGTGGCCATGAATAATCCCGCCGCCTCCGCCACCAATGTGCTGGGTTTTAATTTTTCCAGGATCGTGGGTACGCCGTTTTCTCTTGACGCCAAGCTTTCTCTGATGGAAACCCACGACCAGATCAGGATTGTTTCCAGCCCCAGGATCGTTACGCTGGACAACAAAGAGGCCTTTATCTCCCAGGGCCAGGAAATTCCCTATACCGTGGTTGAGGACGAAGAAACCGACACCGAATTCAAGGACGCCAAGCTCGAACTCCGGGTCACGCCTCACGTGACGCCGGATAACCGGATCTCCATGAAAATCCAGATAATTCAGGACGAGGTGGGCGCGATGGGGGTTTATGAGGAGCCGCCCATTGACACCAAGGAAGCGACCACGGAGCTGCTGGTCAATGACGGTGATACCATCGTCATCGGCGGTATTATCCAGGAAACGGATAAAAAAACCATAAGCGGTCTTCCTTATATCTCCAAGATTCCGCTGCTGGGTTTTCTGTTTCAACAGCAAAGCCGGTCCAAGGAAAAAATAGAGCTTTTGATTTTTATGACGCCGATCATCGTCAGGCTGGATTGATGGGAAAGGATTGAAATAAGCAGCCGGGATTTATCCGAATGAATCGGGTAATGACAACGGAGCAGAAGCATCTTTATACTATAGATTAAAATATATCAGTAAGGTAATAGTTATTTAAAACTGCCTGGGCTTGAGAAAGTGAAGGGGCCTGGGAGAAAAGAAAGGGCATATAAAAAGATGAAGAGAACAAACAGGTGGTTCTGGTTAGGGATGATGTTTTTGCTGGTGGCCATGCTGGCAATAGGCTGCAGCAGCAGCGGCGGCGGCAGCCATCATGACGACGACGACGATGAAACCCCGGGTGAGCCCGCCGCGATAACCCTTGCGGCCGGCGCCACGGCCGTTGCCATCAACGGCACCATGACCGTAACCGCCACGGTGAAAGACAAAAACGGCAATAATGTGGCGGACGGCACTACCGTTTCTTTGACGGAGGTAGAGAAAACAGGAGAGCTGGCCGGAGATTATGTGAATATTACCCCTGGCTCACAGGAAACCAGCGGCGGAACAGCCACGTTTGTTATTACGGGTATTCTGGCCGGCACCGTCGAACTTATCGCCGAGTCAGGAGCGGCTATTGCGACCATTAATATTACCGTCGTGGACACGGCCCCGCAGATAACGGTTACGGCCAGCGCCATAACCCTTGCCGTCGGAGAGACGGCCACCATTTCGGCCACGGTCAGAGAGTCCGACGGCTCCCTGGTGCCGAACAACACCACCGTTAATTTTGCCTTGTCGGATTCGACCATCGCGGACCTGAGCGCGACAAGCGCCAAGACCACCAGCGGCGTGGCCACGGTTACCTTTACGGCCAAAAAAGAAGGCACCGTTGAGGTCAGCGCCACTTACGGCGCCGGCAGGGGAAGCATCAGCATGACCGTCGGCAACCCCTCCACCAACCCGCCGGCCACGATCACGCTTTCCAGCAGCGCCGCCACCGTCATGATGGGCCAGACCGCCACCATCACGGCCTCCGTCAGAGACAGCAGCGGCACGGCGGTGGCCAACGGCACGGTGGTTAATTTTTCGACCGATTCCGGAACCGTCAATCCCGGCGGCGGCTCCACCACCGGCGGGACCGCGACCACCACTTTTACCGGCACCCAGATCGGCGAGGCCACCATCACGGCCACCTCGGGCTCGGCCACCGATACCATTACCGTTACCGTGACGGCTGATATTGAATTTATGTCCATCTCCACCAACAAGACCTCGATCAAGACCGATAACGAAGACAGCGCCACCATTACCGTCACCCTGCTCGACGCCGACCGGGTGCCGGTGGAAGGCGCGCCCGTGACCTTTGCGGCTTCCGGCGGCCAGATGAGCGCCTCCCAGGTCGATTCTGACGCCAATGGCGAGGCGGTTATTGTCTTCAAGTCCGGCGCCTATGACAAGAGGAACCAGGTGGTTAACATCGAAGCCGAAGCCCCGCCGGACATGGACGCCTCGATTCCGATTCAGTTGACCGGGACGAAGGTTTCGCTTTCCATCGGCAATACCTCGCTTCAGGGTTTGCCCACTCCTTCGGAGACCACCCTGACGGTGACCGTCAAGGACGGCGGCGGGGTGGCCGTTTTTGGCGCGGACGTGACCATTAACCAGGATAGTACAGGCAGCGGCAGCGTTCTTTTCAGAGAGCAGGGCGCCGCCGGAACAGGCGCAGCCAGTATGACCGCGACAACCGATGTGACCGGCAAGCTCCTGGTCACGGTCAGGGGAAATAATGCCGGGCTTGAACCGGTGACCATCAGCGCCGAGGCCCTGGGCGCTGAAAATAGCGTTGATGTCGTGGTCTCCGGCCTGCCCTTTGAGTTTGTCAAAGAAGACCTCCCCCTTAATCCGGGGACCTATATTTCAGAGGATGAGGTTATTTCCGCCAGCACCGGCAGCGTCATCGATTTGTATGTGCGCAGTCCGGACGGGAACAACGTGCAGATTTCCACCACCATGGGAACCTTGGACGTGGTTGCCCCGACCTTGGAGGTAAGTGGTGGTGGCACCGCGGTGCTGGTCGCCACGCCGGACTCAACCATTGCCCATATTCAATTAACGACTCCGACTTCCGTCGGGGTGGCCACGCTCCTGGCCGAAGACACCACCGACACCTCGATTAACGACACCCTCAAGATCGCCATCGCGGCCCCGGCCAGCGAAGCTGAAAAAGTTTCCATCCAGGCCTCGCCTACGGTGGTTGCCGTCAGTTCCGGGAGCCTGATTAATATTTCCACCCTGAATATTGAGGTGACAAACGACGAGGATGAAGTTGTCGGCGGCGCGCCGGTGGTGTTGACGCTGGAAGACGCCACCGGCGGCGGCGAGTATATATCCCCGTCTCTGGTCTATACGGACGCATACGGGCAGGCCGAGGCCACCTTTTATGCCGGCTCTCTGGTATCGGATTCGGAGAGCGTCAAGTGCGTGGCCACACTGCTTGTATTCGCGGCAACGGACGATGTCAGTATCGTCATCGGCGGCGACGCCAGTTCCGTGGCCATCGGCGCGCCCACGGAGTTTGAAGCATACAGCGAGAGTATGTACCGTAAACCCATGACAGTGCTGGTGGCCGATTCCAACGGCAACGCGGTGGCCGGCGCTACGGTCAACCTGAGCGTCTGGCCTCTGGAATATAGGACTGGTTGTGTTGGAGATGAGCCGGTGTATTGTTTTGCTTATCCCAACGAAGATGGCAACCGCAACGAGGTGCTTGATGCCGGCGAAGATATAGGCGCGAATCCCGCTCATGGCAATGGGGTCTTGGATCCCGCCAAATCAACCGCGGGCACTGTTCCCCCCACGGTTATCACCGACGAGTACGGCGTGGCGGAATTTGATTATTTCCAACAGAAAATCTACTCGACCTGGACCAAAGTTGAAATCAGCGCCTCGGTGGTGGTATATGGCACCGAGACCAAGGCCATATTGAGATACGGGCCGAACTGGCTGGAGGCGGACGAACCATATCTGCCAGACTCGCCCTGGGGATGTGAGGACTGTCCAGCAGGGGTATGTGGTATGTGATTGATAATCTAAACAGAATATCAAACAAGGTTAGAGATAAGCGAAAAGGGCGGCCGAACCCGGCCGCTCTTTTGTTTTTGATTGTGTTTATGGGTTGTCCGCCGGCTTATCAACGGGCCGGCAAAAAAATTTAAAACCCATATTTTACTTTTGGTTTTTTCCCCGGGCTTTCTGG
>CAYSMV010000520.1:0-11604 GCA_964432245.1 uncultured Desulfobacterales bacterium | reverse complement strand
CGTGCTTTAAAACCGGACAAGTTTATTTGTTGCTAACAGGGAAAGTTCCCCACGGCAACAGGCCGTTTGCCTTTATTCTATTTGAAGTGTTGCTTTTTTTTGTATATATATTTAAAATCAAAAAATATTGTTTCCGCTTAGCCATAGATTATTGAGACTGTTAAATGCGAAAATAGCATCAGTTCACATGTAATCGGAGGAAAGCAATGATTATCGAGGATGAAGAAAGTTTGCGGATGTATGTGGAAGAATCGCTTGAACATATGTCCAATATTGAAAACAACCTCCTGGAGATAGAAAAAGCCGGCGACAAGGCTGACGCGGAGATCGTCAACGAAGTTTTTCGGGCCGCCCACTCCATAAAAGGAGGCGCCGGTCTGATGGGGTTGAATAATATCAAGGAACTGGCCCACAAGGTGGAAAATGTGCTGGGGCTGGTCAGGGAGAAGAAAATCCTGCCGGACTCAAACATTATCAGCATCGTCCTGTCCGCTTTTGACAAATTAAACAGCATGATTCGCAACATCAGGGAAAGCGAGGAGATTGACATTTCAGAAGAGGTGGTTTCACTGACCGGTCTGACGACAGCCTCTCTTCCCGAGTCCACAAAATCGAGCGTTGGCCAGAAAGTTCGCATTCTGAATCAGGAAGGCGGCCGGCCGGTTTTTGTTATCACCCGTTACGACCTTAACGAGGCGACCAGAGGCGGCCGTGAATTATATATTGTCGAGTGGGACCTGATCCAGGATATTGATGACCATGAAAAATCCCTGATGGATATGACCAGAAGCATTTCATCCAGCGGCAACATCATTGATACTGCGATAGATATCGACCGGGTCGGGCTTCTTGATGCCACCGTTCCCGATCGGGTGCCTTTTATTCTTCTGTATTCGTCTTTAATCGGTGAGGATATCCTGCCTTCCCTGTTTAACGTCAGCCGAAAGAGCATTCGCAAGATAACACCGAAAATGATTATTCCGGTTGGCGACGAAGACACGGAAGAATGGATTGAAGACATGGCCGTTTCCCAGGCCGATGTCCAACCGGCGTTGCCTCCGGAAGAACGAGTTGAAATGGAATCTTTGTCTAATGACAACAGTTCCATTGAAACGAATCCTTTTGATGAGCCGGTTAGTTTCGATGAAGCGCTGGAAGAAACGGTCGCGGCCGAATCGGAAAACGATACAGAAAACAACGTTGAGAAGGAAGCCAGGGAGATCAGTATTAAATCGCTTCAGATGCAAACATCCCTGAGGGTAGACGTAAAGCTTCTGGACAGTCTGATGACTCTGGCCGGGGAAATGGTGCTCAGCCGGAATCAGCTTTTACAAAATATCGCCGCCGCTAATAAAAAGGCTATTGCCGCGGCCGGACAGCGGATCAACATGGTCACCTCGGAGTTGCAGGATGTCATTATGCGGACCCGGATGCAGTCAATCGGAAATATCTTCAATAAACTTCCGCGCCTCGTCCGCGACATGTCACAATCATTGGGGAAAAAAGTCGAGCTCACTTTGGAGGGCACGGACGTGGAGCTTGACAAGACAATTATCGAGGCTATCAGCGATCCGTTAACTCATTTAATAAGAAATTCCGTGGATCACGGTATCGAGCCTCCGGGAAGAAGAACCCACCTGGGGAAAAACCCCATAGGCAAGATCCATCTGGCCGCCTTGCACGAAGCCGGCCAGGTTTCTATTGAAATTACGGATGACGGCAATGGCATTGACGGCAACCAGATCGCGGCGGTGGCGGTTCAAAAAGGATTGATATCAGAAAGCCAGGCCGCCGCCATGACAAAAAAAGAGAAGATGGAACTGATCCTTCTGCCAGGTTTTTCCACATCCGAAAAAATAACGGATGTGTCCGGCCGCGGGGTCGGCATGGATGTGGTCAAAACCAACCTGGACAAGCTGGGCGGTTCAATGGATATTGACTCCGTAGTCGGACGATATACCACCATTACCATCAAATTGCCTTTGACGCTGGCGATTATTCCCAGCCAGATCGTTCTCGTGGGCAGCGAAAAATACGCTATTCCCCAGGTTAACCTGGATGAGCTTTTACGAATACCCGCGGACCAGGTTAAACACAGAATCGAGAAGGTCGGGGACGCGGAAGTCGTCCGGCTGCGCGGCAAGCTGCTTCCCCTGGTTGATCTGTCCAGGGTGCTGGGCATTGAAAAGACATATATACATCCTGTAAACGGAAGCCGGAAGGAGGAACGTCGTCAGAATATTGCCGACAGACGCTCCAAAAAACTCCCCTACCACGAAGACTTGCCGGTTCAGGGAGAACCGGACGCTTCAGTACCCGGGAACAAGCCGACCGCATATCCATCCCGGCGCCTGGGCGAGGACCGGCGATTTCATGCCACCAGCGCCATTAATATCGCCGTTGTATCTCTGGCTGACATGGAATACGGGCTGGTTGTGGATCGTCTTCTTGACTCTGAAGAAATCGTGGTCAAGCCGCTTGGTAAGCATCTGAAACAATGCCAGGAGTTTTCGGGCGCCACTATTATGGGCGACGGGAAGGTTTCTCTTATTCTCGATGTGGCCGGCATTGCCGACGCCGCGGCATTGAATATCGCGGATATTTCTCATAAAGAAAGGAAAGAGGAAATCGAGAGAAGAGAGGCCATGGCGATAAAAGACGACAAGGAAATCGCTTCGCTTCTTATATTCAGCAATGGCGAAGAGGAGCATTTCGCGGTCTCCCTGGGTCTCGTGGAAAGAATTGAAACCATCAAGGCACGCGAAATCGAGCACGTCGGCGGCAAACAGGTCATTCAGTATCGCGGCGGCGCGTTGCCGCTTTTTTCGATTGACATGGTCGCCTCCGTCAAACCCCTTCCGGAGTCAAAGGACTATGAAATTATCGTGTTTAAAATCGGCGGTCGGGAAATCGGTCTGATGGTTTTACCACCGGTAGATGCCGTCGAGGTTCCTATTAATATCGATTCGAAAGCCTTAAAGCAGCCGGGCATCATCGGTTCCGCCATTATTAACGAACGGACGACTCTGGTTGTAGATATTTTTGAAGCGGTAAAGACCCTTTATCCGGACTGGGTCGGCGATATTACCGGGAGACAGGTTAAACCCAGCGGTAAAGGCACGCTGCTGTTTGTCGAAGATTCGGATTTCTTCAGACGTCAGGTCAAGGGTTTCCTGGAAGACGGCGGCTACCGGGTTGTTGAGGCCAAAAACGGACAGGAAGGCTGGTCGATTCTGAACCAGGTACGCGAGGAGATAGATGTTGTTATTACCGATCTTGAAATGCCGAAAATGAATGGCTTTGAACTGACTCAGAAAATCAGAAACGATGACCGGTTCAAAAATTTTCCGGTTATCGCGCTTACCTCTCTGGCGGGTGAAGATGATATTATAAAAGGAACGCAGGTCGGCATCAATGATTATCAGATAAAAATGGACCGCGATAAACTGCTCGACAGCATTCAGCGGCATATTGAAAAACTTAAAGCCTGAGGTTATAAAAACGATTTCGATTGGATAAAGGGAAAAGCGTATGCAGCCAACCACAGCCAGCAAGCAAACCAGCATGACCGAGCTGGTCACTTTTTATATCGGGAATTCTCTGTGCGGAATTGATATAACGGATGTGCAGGAGATCAACAAGCAGACCGCCAATTTAACGTGGGTACCCAAAGCGCCGGACTATGTCATGGGCGTTCTGAACCTTCGCGGGATGATTGTGACCATTCTGGATCTCGGGAAAAAATTGGGACTTTCGCCGTTGACACGAGGGAAAAGCAGTAGAAATATAGTGGTTCATTTTGGTGAAGAACTGGTCGGCATCATGGTTGACGAGGTCAGTGAAGTTTTATCAGCCAAGTCCGATACGATCGACCCCGCGCCAGCGAATCTCGGCGGCGTGCAGGGGAAGTTTTTTTGCGGCGTTCTTAAAACCGATAAACATCTGATCGGTATTCTTGATATCAAAAAAGCGCTGTCAGACGAATAAAGATAACCTGCTCAAATCTTGACGTTGACGGCTTCGTCATCGCTTTCCCGGCGGAAACACGAAGCCCTGAACAGTATGGATTTGAAAACCAGACTGGAAAAAATGAACGATTCCGAAAAAATGAAGATCCTGGTCGTCGACGACACGATTCTTTACAGGAAAATTGTCAGTGAAATCCTCTCCGAACTTCCGGGAGTCGAGATCGTCGGCACGGCCAGCAACGGCAAAACCGCTATCGTTCGCATCGCCTCTCTGCAGCCGGATCTGGTTACCCTTGACATTGATATGCCCAGCATGGACGGTATCGAAGTTCTCGAGGAGATCAACCGGCGGTCTTATGATGTGGGCGTCATCATGTTCAGCTCACTGACGCATGAGGGCAGCGAAATGACCATCAAGGCCCTTGAGCTGGGGGCCTTTGATTTTATTCCCAAGCCTGAACTGGACTCCATTGAAGCGAACAAGCAATATATCCGGCAACGATTCGCCCCCATGTTAAGGTCCTTTGCCGATCAAAGGGAAATCAAGAAAATTCTTTCCGGCCAGGCCTTTTATAAAACGAAAAAAGAAAGAAATTTTGTCAAGCCTTTTCAGATAAAGGCGCCACCGGTTGAAAGGCTTGTTGGGGAAAGGAAAAAAACGCCGTCTGAAATTGTCGTCATCGGGGTCTCAACCGGAGGCCCCAAGGCACTGGCCACGCTGGTTCCTGAAATTCCGGCCGATATCAATATTCCTATTCTGATTGTACAGCATATGCCGGCGCTGTTTACCCAGTCCCTGGCGAAAAGCCTTGATTCAAAATCCGCGCTCAGGGTTAAAGAAGCGCAGGATGGAGACAACCTGATCCCGAATACCGTATTTATCGCCCCCGGCGGCAAACAGATGAAAATCGAGAAAAGGGAAAACGGCGCCAAAATCCTCTGCATATGCGACGATCCCCCGGAGAACAGTTGCAAGCCTTCCGTGGATTATCTGTTCCGGTCGGTTGCCAGGCATTTTGGAGAAAAGGCGACCGGTATTATCATGACGGGTATGGGGTCGGACGGCAGTCTCGGCATTGAAGAGATGAAAGCCAGAGGCGCTTTTATTATCGCCCAGGACGAAGCCAGCTGCACCGTTTTCGGCATGCCGAAAAAACCGATTGAGTCGGGCCTGGTGGATGTTATCCTGCCTCTTGAACGCATCGCCGCCGAGATTGTAAACGCAGTCAAGCAACACTAATATTCGCTTATCTATGCCAAAGATTTCTTCACTTGAGTTTGGTGTTTTTACCAAATACCTGTTTGAAATATCGGGGATATCTCTTCAAAAAGGCAAGGAGTACCTTTTTGAGACCAGGCTGGCCCCCCTTATGGCCGAGTACAAATGTGTCTCTTTTTCGGAATTGTATTACAAAGCCAGAAGGGATACCACGCTCGAAGAAAAAATAATTGACGCGCTTACGACTAATGAGACATATTTTTTTCGCGATATTTTTCCGTTTGAACTGCTTCAGCACAAAATTCTGCCCGATCTGATCGATAAAAGGAGCGCGGCTTTTTCATCCCCGGGAAAGATTCCGATTCGTATCTGGTCGGCGGGCTGCTCCACCGGACAGGAAATTTACAGCGTCACTTTCATCATCGATAACCTGCATCTTTCGGCACTCGATTATGAAATTTATCTTCTGGGCACCGACATCTCCAACGCCGCCATAACAAAAGCAAGTTACGGCTCCTATACGAATTTCGAAGTTTCAAGAGGCCTGCGACCGGATCAAATTGAAACCTTTTTTAGCCGGGTCAACGAAAACACATGGAGAATCAAAGATAAATACCGCTGGATGGTCTCCTTTAAAACCCATAATCTTTTTAACGAAATCCCGCTTAATAAAAAGTTCGACATCATTCTATGCCGCAACGTGGGGATTTATTTTTCTCAACAGGATCGAAGGCGTCTCTATCAGGTTATAAGGAATCAACTGGCCGATGACGGTTGCCTGCTGATCGGTTCAACCGAATCCCTGATCCATGACACTGATCTTTTTATCCCAAAAAAATATCTTCGTACGCACTTTTATCAGCCCAATCCCAATGCCCGTCAGAATTTGTAAAAGTATTGTAACAGCCTTTTTTCCCCTGTATTTTTGATTTTTTCTGCTGATATATTGACAACTAGGCAAAGGCAAAAAAACAGGGCAACCGGTCTGTATGACAGGTGTGCCGTTAATCGAAAACAGAGATCAAGACGAAAAGGAGCCAATCATGAGCTGGTTGAAAAACATATTGTTAGTGTATCCTGAAATCCCTAAAAACACTTACTGGAGCTTCAAGTATTCACTGCGGTTTATCAACCGGACCACCGGACTGCCGCCGCTCGGACTGATCACCATGGCCGCCCTGCTGCCTGAAAAATATCAACTGAAGCTGGTTGATATGAATATCGAGCCTTTGACACAAAGCGATGTGGAATGGGCCGACGCGGTTTTTGTCTCCGCCATGATCATCCAGCAGGAATCTCTGCGGGAAGTCATCCGGCTGTGCCGGGAGACGGGCAGGCCGGTTGTGGCCGGCGGACCCTATCCCACCGCCAGCCACGATGAAATTGAGGGGGTGGACCATTTCGTTCTCGGTGAAGCGGAAACTATTCTGACGGAATTCATGACCGATTTTGAGAACAAGACCGCCGGGAAAATTTATCGGGCGTCCCAAAGGCCCGATATCACCGATGCCGTGCTGCCGCGCTTCGATCTTTTGAAGATGAATCGTTACAGCTCCATGGCCATTCAATATTCACGAGGCTGTCCGTTTAACTGCGAATTCTGCGATATCTGGATCATGTACGGCAACAAGCCGCGGCTGAAATCCGCGCAGAGTATTGTCCGGGAAATCGACACCCTTTATCGTCTGGGCTGGCGGGATTCCATTTTCATGGTGGATGACAATTTTATCGGCAACAAAAGCAGAGTCAAGAAAGAGCTGCTGCCGGCCATCAGGGAGTGGGAAACAAAAAACGATTTCGTGTATAAATTTTATACCGAAGCCAGCATTAACATGGCCTCCGATTCGGAGTTGATGGATGCCATGAGCGCCGCCGGTTTTGACCAGGTGTTTGTCGGCATTGAAACGCCTTCCAAAGAGAGCCTGACTGAAACCGGTAAAAGCCAGAATCTGAAATGTGATTTAAAAGAGGCCGTCCGGACCATCCAGCAACACGGCATGGAAGTTACCGCGGGTTTTATTCTGGGCTTTGACAGTGACAAGGAAGACATATTCGAGCGTCAGATATCTTTTATCCAGGAGACCGGGATACCCAAGGCCATGGTTGGCATTTTGACCGCCCTTCCCGGCACCAAGCTTTATCAGCGGCTGGAAAAAGAGGGACGCATAAGCGCCCTCCATTTGACGGGAAGCAACACCCACTCCATGAGTACCAACATAGTTACCATCATGTCGCCGGACGTCTTGAGGGAGGGATATAAAAGAGTCCTGGGCACCCTGTATGACGCCAATCTGAAAAATTATTTTACCCGCTGCGATATTCTGCTGTCCCGGTTGCAGCATACCGGCTACCGGCAGCGCTATATACGAAGGCATGAAATCATGGCGCTGTTGAAATCCCTGGCCATACAGCCGTTTACTCCGTACGGTCTGCAGTATCTCAAGTTCATAAGCCGCAACCTGATTCGTCGCCCCCATCTGTTTGCCGAGGTGATTACCCATGCCGTCATGGGACACCATTTTCACCTCATCACCCAGCAGACCATTAAAGTGGACGACGCTTCCTCGCGGCTGGATGATATCTATGAAAAAACCTGCTTTTATCTCAGCCGGCAGGCAGATGTCGTGAAGGCCACCTCCGCGGCGCAGCGCCGCAGGTTATCCGAGGGATGGAGAACCTGTCAGGCCAGGCTGGAAAGAGTAAAAGCCGTAATAGATGACGTCCATAAGGATTTTCGCTCTGATATAAGCCGCAAGTATTCCGAGATCTATGCCCGGACGCAATCGCTCTTTGAGGAGGCCGAGCGGCAACTGCGACTGACCGGAAGCCTCGCCTGATTTTTTCTCGATCAGACCAGACAAAACTGTTTCGTATTTGTTGGATAAGGCGTATGGTATTATTATTCAACGACAACAGTGGACCGGTTTTTTTCAGGCCGTGGCGGAAGATAAGATCAAAACACCCCTGGTCAGCGTTATTATCCCCGGTTACAACCGGCGGGACATGCTTCGCCAGGCCGTGGAATCGGTTCTGGCCCAGACATTCTCCGATTTTGAACTGATTGTCGTCGACGACGGCTCTACCGAGGACATATCATCCGACCTGGCGCCGCATGGCGCAGCTGTTACGATTCTGACCCAGGAAAACAGGGGTGTCAGCGCCGCCCGGAATCTCGGCGTCAGCCGGGCCAGAGGGGAATATATCGCCTTTCTCGACTCGGACGATCTCTGGCTGCCGGGCAAGATTGACCGGCAGGTTGAATTTTTTAAAGCCCATCCCGAAGCGCTTGTCTGTCAAACCGAAGAGATCTGGATCAAAAACGGCCGGCGCGTCAATCCCGCCAAAAAGCATCGCAAGCCGTCCGGCATGATTTTTATTCCATCGTTGGAATTATGCCTGGTCAGTCCTTCGGCCGTGATGATCAGAACATCCTTTTTCCGGGGAATGGGAGGCTTTGACGAGTCGATGCCGGCCTGCGAGGATTATGATTTATGGTTGAGAATCAGCTGCCGGTATCCCGTTTATCTTATAGACACGCCCCTGGTGATCAAACGGGGAGGACATGGAGATCAGCTTTCTTCGGCGCCGGGGCTGGATAAGTTCAGAATTCGTTCCCTGCAGAAAATTATCGATTCTCCCCATTTGACACCGGAGATGCGCGCTGCCGCAATCGCCGTTCTCGTCAAAAAATGCCGCATATACGCTCAGGGCTGCGCCAGAAGAAACAGAGCCGGCGAGGCTGAAAAATATTTCCGGATCGCGGAAACGGCTTTGGAAAAAAATCATTGACCCCTGCCGGCAGCGCCGCCGGACCGGCCGAAAATTTCTGTTTTAAAAGCCATAATATTCTGTTATACTTATAAGAAATCGCTGGTTCCGAAGTCTTTTTTTAAATTTCACGCACGGCATGCATGAACATGAATCGGAAACTCCGCTTTTCATCATCTTTCGCAGGACATGCCAGCCGACGAACGGGTGCCTGGTTCTGTTTTTTTGGTTTGCCGGCCGGCCCTGTGGCGGCTGCCGGCCATTCTTCCTCCGCTCCTTCACCATTGACGCTTCTTGCTCTTATTGTTTTTATTGCCGGTCTGGCGCTGGTTGTTTTCTTATGGAAAAAATTGCAGAGCCTGAAGCAGAACGCCGAACGCGATCAAAAGCAGATAAATGAACTCCGAAAAGATGCGCAACGCTATCGTCTGCTGGCCGACAACATCAACGATGTTATTTTTACCCTCGATATGGACCTGCGCTATACTTACGTCAGTCCCTCGGTCGAATGGGTGAGGGGGTTCTCGCCGGAGGAAGTGATCGCCCTCCCGCTGGATCGCCAGATGACCCCGGCTTCCCTGGAGAAAGTCCTGGCGCTTTTTTCCAGAGGACTTGAAAGGGTAAAAAAGGGCGAGCCGTTGGATGCGCCCGTCATTATTGAAGTCGAGATGTATAATAAAGACGGTTCCACCGTCTGGCTGGAACTGAACGTTGATCTTATTTTTGAGAAGACAGGGGAACCGGCCGGCGTCATGGGCATCAGCCGCTGCATCAATGAACGCAAACAGGCGGAACAGAAGCTAAGGGAAAGCGATGAGCGGTATAAGGCCCTGTTCGAGAGGTCGCTGGAATATATTTATATCAACGACCTGTCCGGCAACTTCCTGGAAATCAATGACGCGGCGCTGAAAGCCCTGGGGTATTCCCGGGAAGAGATTATCACCATGAATTATGCCGACCTGCTGTCCGAGGATCAGTTGACAAGCGCTTTTGAATCCCTGCGGGAAATCGTTGAAACCGGCAGTCAATCCGACCTCACGGAATACAGATTAAACACCAAGCAGGGTGGTTATATCTGGGCGCAGACCAAGGCGACGCTGCTCTACCGGGATGGCGCGCCCTATGCCATTCAGGGCATTGCCAGGGACATCACTGAGAAGAAAAAAGCGGAAATGGCCCTCAAGCAGGCCAGGGAAATGGCCGAGACTGCCAGCAAAGCCAAAGGCGATTTTCTGGCCAACATGAGCCATGAAATCCGCACTCCCCTGAACGGCATCCTGGGCATGACCGAACTGTTGTTGGATACCAATCTTTCCGGTCAGCAGCGCGATTTTGCCCAGAGCCTTAAAGTCAGTTCCGAATCCTTACTGGCGATCATCAATGATATTCTGGATTTTTCAAAAATTGAGGCCGGCAAACTCGAGGTGGAGACAATCGAATTCGATTTAAAGAAGCTTGTGGCCGAAATCGGGCATGTTCTTTTTCTGGAGGCTGAGAAAAAAGGAATCACATATACTGTTGACATCGGCGAAGCCATTCCCGCCCGGGTGGTCGGCGACCCGGTCCGCCTGCGTCAGGTGTTGATGAACCTGCTCAATAATGCCGTAAAATTCACGCATCAGGGTTCCGTTAAGGCCGCTGTGTCTTTGGAAAGCAAGGTCGGCGAAGATGTCACCCTGCGCTTTAAAATCACCGACACCGGTATCGGCATTTCCGGTGACTATCACGGTAAACTATTTCAATCGTTTACCCAGATCGATGCTTCGACAACGCGAAAATTCGGCGGAACCGGTCTGGGCCTGGCCATCTGCAGACAACTGGTTGAAATGATGGGCGGTGAAATTGGTTTTACCAGTGATTTCGGTCAAGGGAGCACCTTCTGGTTCACGATGCCGTTCAAGAAGAGGCTTTCGTCGAAAAGAGAAAAGCATCTATTTTCGGAAGCAGGTGATAATTCAGTTGAAACCGTCAACAGCCTCCGAATTCTCCTGGCGGAAGACAATCCCATCAACATGAAGGTGATTGAAAAACAGCTGGAGCTGCTGGGCCATAAAGTTACGTCCGTGTTTAACGGCCAAGCGGCCGTGATTGAATTTGAGAAACGACCGTTTGACCTGGTGTTCATGGATATCCAGATGCCGGTCATGGACGGCGTGCAGGCAGCGCAACAAATCAGTCGCATCCAGGAAAAAAACGGAACTCATCGGAAAGTACCGATTATCGCGTTGACCGCTCACGCCATGGTGGGCGAACGGGAGTCGTTGCTGGAAAAAGGGCTGGATGGGTATATTCCCAAGCCCGTAACCGGGAAGATGCTGGCGGAGGCCATCCAACGGGCATTGACCAATAAGGGACGGAATGCGGATCCCTGAGATTTGATTATACCATTCTGTCAATTTCCCTGATTTTTTTCTGAAGCCGTTTTTTCGAGACCGGAAAGGCGGTTTTTATCTCCTGAGCGAAAACCGACAGTTTATATTCCTCCACCATCCATAAAAATTCCTCCACCGCCCGGCGCTTTTCCGCGGATGTCTCTAAAGTCAGGCCCGACAGCAGGCGGGACAATTCGTTTTTGGCCCAGGCGGCCTCTTCTTTTTTCCGCAGGTGAGCCGGGAAATTGTCCGCCGCGCGACGCGCCCGCAGGCTACC
>CAYSMV010000519.1:0-1811 GCA_964432245.1 uncultured Desulfobacterales bacterium | reverse complement strand
CTCGACAACGTCGGGATCAATAGTGACCAGAATCCGGTCGTTGTCGCCGGTAAAATCATGTTCCGGGTCGATGTTTTCTTCTTTTAAGATCGGCGAGTCGATTCTGGCTTCTCCCAGTGTTTCCACCTGGGTGTCGGCAAGCGTTAAATTCATTTAATGTTTTGCTTTCATTCGTTACCGGTTTCGATCCGGTTCCAGGGCATGCCCGAAAGCATGGAAGATCCGGGGAACGGGGAAGGTTCGTGTCACGTCCGGGACACTTCTTTTCCGTTAAACTTAAATTCTCCTTTGCCGAGAATGTCATGAAGATGCAGAATACCGCATAATTTTTTCTTATTGTCGGTTACCGGGAGAACGGTTATCTGGTGCTGTTCCATGATGTTGAGAGCGTTATAAACAGGATCCTGAACGTATACAAAAAGTGGATCGCGGGTCATAACCCCGTTGATGGACTGGCCGGATAGCGGGGCTTTTTTGATGACCAGCCGTCGTATATCCCCGTCCGTCAGAATGCCGCACAGGGTGTTGTCGGCTTTGACGGCGATAACGGCGCCCAGTTTAAGCCGGTCCAGGACTTCCAGCGCTTCTTCCAGGGCGGTGTCTACCGAGACAAAGGGGACGGCTTCGCCGCTGAGCATGATTTCGGAGACATTGGAGGCCAGTCGATGCCCCAGGGCTCCGCCGGGATGATATTTCTGAAAATCGCTGATTTTAAACTGTTTTTTATTGATCAACGCCACCGCCAGCGCGTCTCCCATGGCCATGACGGCGGTAGTGCTGGCCGTCGGCGCCAGACCAAGCGGGCAGGCCTCCCTGCTGACACCGACATTAATGGTGATGTCGCTTTGACGGGCAAGCGGGGATGACTCGTTTCCGGTAAATGCAATGGTCTTGCATCCGAGCTGCTTGATCGTCGGTATCAGGTTGTTTAACTCTTCGGTCTCACCGCTTTTGGAAATCCCCAGAAAAACATCTCTGGAGCTGACCATGCCGAGGTCTCCGTGCATTGCCTCCACGGGATGTAGAAAAATGGCTCTGGTGCCGGTGCTGTTCAGGGTGGCGGCAATCTTCTGGGCGACAATCCCGGACTTGCCGATGCCGCTGATAATGAGCCGGCCTTTTGAAGCGCATATAAGCTCCACCATCTGCGTGAAGCGGTCATCCACCCTCGCGATCAGCTCATTTATGCCTTCGGCTTCTATTTTCAGGACATTGATCGCCTGTTCGATAATTTTCCGGCTGTCGGACGGTTTCTTCATGTGTAATATTTTCCGCTCTTTTATGAATCCACGGTTGCTTACTTTGGCTATTTTACTGCTGATTATTTTTTAATCAAGAGCAAACTGCGTGAATAGATTCTTAATCCCTGTCGGTAACCGATCGGGTCGATCATTGCCAGGCCGGCTTTCGGCCTTTTTCTGGACTTTCAATCCGCAAGATAATAAGAATCGAAATTATCAAGCATGCTCGTTTAACACCCGATAATTCACTTAAACGTGCGCCAATCAATTTATCAGGAGAAGAAATTATTGTAATAGTATGTTGGAATATCTGAATATTGTTGATGTGTGAGCTTTTAACGCAATTTTCTTGTAATTAATCAGAATTATGGCTAATGATAAAAACCGGGGATGAAATCAGGCAGTCAACCTAATTACATAGTTCAAGTAAGATAAATCAGGATCATTAACAATAACAAGATGTTAAAGTAGGGCTTAGGGATGAGCCAACCCGCATTTGAAGTCGCCGATATTTTCCGACAGTATGGACGGGCCTTCCGAACCCAACATAAACTAACCCAGAAGCAGCGC
>CAYSMV010000518.1:0-2532 GCA_964432245.1 uncultured Desulfobacterales bacterium | reverse complement strand
AAACAGAAGGAAGCCTGCAAAACCGCGCCGTGGCGGCGGCCAATGTGATCTGGTACGGCCTGCTGTCGCTGGCGGCGGCTTTTCTCATCGCCACCGGCTTTGCCACGGACCTGTATGACAATTATATGGCTTATCCGGTCCTTTCCGTGATAATCTTTGCAGCTGTGGCGGCTCTGCTGGGGATAAAAGTTTTTTTAAAAAAACGGAACTGGATCATGGCCTGGACGGCATCCGCGCTGACCATCCTCTCCTGCACCTTCTTCGGCCTGACCGGCCTGTTTCCCAGGCTGCTGCCGTCCAGTCTCGGGGCGCAATACGACCTGACGGCTTACAACGCCGCCTCCAGCCCCCTGACATTGAAAATCATGCTGGCGGTGGTTATAATGATTATTCCCGTCGTGATCGCCTATCAGGCATGGGCTTATCTGCTGTTTAAGGGAAAAGTGACCGAAGAGGACATGGAATACTAACCCGGCGACTAAAATCTTTAAAGGATCATAATATGAAAAAAACGGCCTTTTTGATCTCTGTCGCGCTGCTGCTGCTGGGGGCGGCCGTGCTGGCCGCGAAAAAAAACAGGGGCGCGCCGACGCTGGTTATTCCCGGCGGCGCCAAGCCTGATGTCACGCTGCCCCACGCGGATCATCAGGCGGCTCTGGAGAAATGCGATCCGTGTCACAACCTGTTTCCGCAGACCGCCGGCGTAATAGCGCAGATGAAGGCGGCGGGCACGTTGAAGAAAATGCAGGTCATGAAACAGTGCCAAGGCTGCCACAAGGATCTGGCCAAGGCCGGACAGAAAGCCGGCCCGGTCAAGTGTGATGAATGTCATAAAAAATAAGAACAGCACAAACTTAAACCACGGAAAGGGGGAGAGGAATGAGCAAAAAAAAGGAAGAAGAGCTTGAGGTCGGATGCGCCCGGCCCACAGGCGGTCCCGTCGGTGAGACTCCGCCAGATGAGAAGAAGGCGCCAACCCATGAAACGCAGGCAAAAAAGGAGGGTACCATGATTAAAGTCGGTCAGAAGGCTCCGGACTTTACCGCGCCGGCCTATTATAAAGGCAAATTCATCAACGTCAAATTGTCGGACTACCTGGGAAAATGGGTGGTGCTGTGCTTTTATCCCGGTGATTTCACCTTTGTCTGAGCGACGGAAATTTCAGCAGTTGCTGAAAAATACGCTGAATTCCAGAAGCTGGGCGTGGAAGTCCTTTCCATGAGCATCGACAGCATGTTTGTGCATAAGATGTGGGATGATAACGAAATTTCCAAGATGGTCAAAGACGGCGTGCCCTTCCCCATGTTATCGGACGCCGGGGGCCGGGTCGGCGCCGCCTTTGGCATCTATGACGAAAACGCCGGCGTGGAAACCCGGGGCCGGTTCCTGATCGATCCCCAGGGAGTGATTCAGGGTTACGAAGTATTAAGCCCGCCGGTCGGCCGGAATATCACAGAAAGTCTGCGCCAGATCCAGGCTTTCCAGCTGGTTCTAAAGAGCAAGGGTAAAGAAGCCACGCCTTCGGGATGGAAACCCGGCAAGATGACTCTGAAACCGGGTCCGGATCTGGTCGGCAATGTGTGGAAGGTCTGGAAGACAAAAATGGCCTTTGATGAATAAAATAATCATCCTTCGCCTTTTAAACAGCGCATCAGCGATGCTGAAAACAGAATGAGGTAAGCGTCATGGAACAGGAAAACCGTCTCAAGGACGGCGAAAAAGGTGTTGTCCTGCAGCGGGACAAAGAGACGTATGCCATCGCCCCGCACCTGCCCTGCGGCGTGGTCACGCCGGCCCAGTTGCGGAAGCTGGCGGATGCGGCGGAAAAATACGGCGCCGCGGCCGTCAAGGTAACCAGCGCGGCCCGGATCGCCATCGTCGGCATCAAAAAAGAAGATGTCGACGCCATCTGGAATGACCTGGGCATTCCCCCGGGTCACGCGGTGGGCATGTGCGTCAGGAGCATCAAGGCCTGCCCGGGCATGGCCTTCTGCCGGCTGGGCATGCAGGACAGCCTGGGCATGGGCATGAAGCTGGATGAGATTTACCACGGCATGAATCTGCCCAGCAAAACCAAAATCGGCGTCAGCGGCTGCCGCAACCAGTGCGCGGAAAACTGCATCAAGGATATCGGCCTGTACGGCAAGAAAGAAGGCTGGGTTTTGACCGTGGGCGGCAAAGGCACGAGCAAACCCAGGCTGGCGGACATGCTGGCGGAGGACATCGATTCCGAAACCGCCCTGCGGCTGATTGAAAAAGTGGTTGCTTTCTACAAAAATAACGCCAAGAAAGGAGAACGCATCGGGACCATGATAGACCGTCTGGGTCTGGAGGCGTTCAAAGCGGCGGTGCTGTGAAGGGGTCGACGGCAACCGACGAAATCTCTTACGAATTCGGAGGTAACCAGAAAAATCAATCTATTGAAAAGGAAAACAATCATGGATAAATATGTGTGTAACGTGTGCGGTTACGTGTACGACCCGGCCGAAGGCGATCCGGATAACGGCGTTGCCGCGGGAACGGCTTTTCAGG
>CAYSMV010000517.1:0-2303 GCA_964432245.1 uncultured Desulfobacterales bacterium | reverse complement strand
TTGGAACCCGGCCAGCCGCCTTCGATGTAGTGGATGCCGAAATCATCCAGCACCCGGGCGATCCTAACCTTGTCTTCGGCCGAGAAATTAATATTTTCTCCCTGCATGCCGTCACGCAGGGTGGTATCGTATATTTGAATCCGTCTCATGACTGTCAGCCTTCCGGCGTAACATTTTGTTGTTATTTGTTTCTGTTTTCTGGCCTGAGGGCGCGAACCGCGGCCCCGGCCTTCCACATTTCGGAATCCCGGATGGTGTTCAGCTCCGCGGTCAGTTGTTTTTTATAATCCGGCGCGCCGTTGGCTTCAAGCACTCTTGCCGTTTCCTTGCCGGTTCTGACCCGCTTGTAAAGATCCTCAAAGACCGGCGCCACGGCGTCCCTGAATTTCGGCGCCCAGTCCAGCGCGCCTCTCTGGGCGGTGGCGCTGCAATTGGCAAACATCCAGTCCATCCCGTTTTCGGCCACCAGCCGGATGAGGCTCTGGGTCAGCTCTTCCACGGTTTCATTGAAAGCCTCGCTCGGGGAATGGCCGTTTTTTCTCAAAATATTGTATTGTGCTTCCATGGTGCCTGCCAGGCAACCCATCAGCACGCCCCGTTCTCCGGTCAGGTCGCTGTAAACCTCATGCTCGAAAGTGGTCGGGAAGAGGTAGCCTGATCCGATGCCGATGCCCAGGGCAATGGTACGCTCTTTTGCCCGGCCCGTGAAATCCTGAAACACCGCGTAACTGGAATTGATTCCGCTGCCGTCAAGAAAATTGCGGCGGACATTGGTTCCGGATCCCTTGGGCGCGACCATGATAACGTCGATATCATCAGGGGGAATAACCCCGGTCTGGTCTTTATAGACAATGGAAAAGCCGTGAGAAAAATAAAGGGCGTCGCCTTTATTCAGGCATTTTTTTATCTTCGGCCAGACCGCGACCTGGCCTGCGTCGGAAAGCAGCATTTTGATGATGGTTCCCTTTTTGGCCGCTTCTTCCAGGGGAAAAAGCGACTGGCCGGGTACAAAACCGTCTCCAATGGCTTTTTGCCAGTACTCGTCGCCTTCCAGCTGGCCGATAATGACCGCAAATCCGTTGTCTTTCAGGTTCAGCGCCTGGGCCGGCCCCTGCACGCCGTACCCCAGGATGGCAATGGTCTCATCCTTCAGTACCGCTCTCGCTTTCTCCAGAGGGAATTCTTCCAAAGTCACGACATTCTCTTCAACACCTCCAAAATTGATTTTCGGCATGTCTATTTTCCTCCTTTATTTGGTATTGTTTTTTTTCTCAGGTTTACAAGGCTTCGCGTCCCGCTGCAGGGCGATGGCGCCGGTCCGGGCGATCTCTTTAATCCCTATCGGTTGCAGCATGGTAATAATAGCCTTGAGTTTTTCCTCGTTTCCCGTAACCTCTATAGTGTAATGATCCTGGCCGACATCAACCACCTTGGCCCTGAAGATATCCACGATGCGCAATATTTCGGCTCTGGCATCCGGTTTTGCCCTGACTTTGATTAAAATCAGTTCGCGCTGGACATAGGGCGTACCGGTCAGATTGTAGACCTTGATGACATTAATCAGCTTGTTCAACTGTTTTTTAATCTGCTCCAGGATGGCATCGTCTCCCACAGTGACCATGGTCAGCCGGGATACATGGGGATCGGTAGTGGCCGCTACGCACAAACTTTCTATGTTGTATCCCCGGCCGCTGAACAGGCCGGCGATCCGTGACAGCACGCCCGGTTGATTATCGACCAGAATAGACAGGATATGTTTGGTATTGTCCATGGCGTCATCCTTATTTTAGACTAAAATCATTTTCGTTATCGGTGAACCGGCCGGAACCATGGGATAGACGTTTTCCTCCCGTTCCACCACAAAATCAATCATGACGGTTCTGTCCGTGGCCAGGGCTTCCTTGATCGTCGGTTCCACTTCTTCCGGCCGGGTAGCGCGCAGGCCCACGGCGCCATAAGCCTCGGCAAGCTTCACGAAGTCCGGAGCGGCTTCCATGTCGGTGCAGGCGTAACGTTTGTCGTAAAACAGTTCCTGCCACTGGCGCACCATGCCCAGATAACCGTTGTTCAGTATGGCGATTTTTACCGGCAAATTGTGGCTGACGGCGGTCATCATCTCCTGGATGTTCATCTGAATGCTGCCGTCGCCGGCGATGTTGATAACGGTTTTATCGGGGCAGGCCACCTGCGCGCCGATGGCGGCCGGCAGACCGAACCCCATCACCCCCAGGCCGCCGGAGGTAATAAAATGCCTGGGCCTGGTGAAATGGTAATACTGGGCCGCCCACATCTGGTTCTGGCCG
>CAYSMV010000516.1:0-1502 GCA_964432245.1 uncultured Desulfobacterales bacterium | reverse complement strand
CTGGGCATGGCGCCGGGCGCGAATATCGGCGATGACTGCGCCGTGTTCGAGGCCACGCACGGGACGGCCCCCAAATACGCCGGACTCGACAAGGTTAATCCCGGGTCGCTGATACTTTCAGGGGCCATGATGCTGGAGCACATGGGCTGGAAGGAAGCGGCCGTCATGATCTGGACCGCCCTGCAGCAGACCATATCTCAGGGCGAGGTGACGTATGACCTGGCCCGCCAGATCAAAGGCGCGAGGGAAGTCAAATGCTCGGATTTCGCCCGCAAAATATGCCGGAATCTGGCATCAACAAAATCCTGACGCGGTTTGTTCGGTGAAACCCGGAATTTTTTCCAATATTGCCCAGGCGGTAACGGAGGCGGTCTATCCGCCGGCCTGCTGCGTCTGTGGAAATCTTCTTGACCTGTCTTTGATGCCATCGTCCGCCGGCCCCGATTTAATCGGTACGGGGGCGCTTGACGGTCATCTGTTTGCCGCTCTCATGGCCCGCCACATGTGTCCGGAATGCGCTTCGGCCTTTACCCCGGTTGATTCTCCCCTGTGCCTTACCTGCGGGGCGGTGTTTAAGAGCAGGAACACGACGGATCATGTTTGCGGTGAGTGCCGGCGCGTGCCGAAATTTTTTCGATCCGCCCGCGCGGCCGGAATTTATGAGCGTTCCCTGATGACGGTCCTGCAGCAATTAAAATACGGAGGCCGGATCGAACTGGCCGGGCCGCTGGGCGCCCTGTTGCTGGCGGCTTTTTCAAAATGGCATGACAGGGATGCCGTTGACATGGTTGCCCCGGTTCCGCTGCATGACCGGAAACAGCGGCAACGGGGATTCAATCAGACCTGGTTGATGATCCGGAACTGGTGCCGGCCCGAAAAAGACGGCCGGGTCTTTTTCCCTTCCGGTAAGATTTACAGAAGCCTGCTGATCAGAACCCGCCCGACCCGGTCGCAGACCACTTTGTCCCGCCGCGAACGCCTGGAGAATGTGCGGGGCGCGTTTGCTTTACCGGATGCCGCCTGCGTTAGGGATCGATCCGTCTTGCTGGTGGATGATGTCTATACTACCGGCGCGACCGTTAACGAATGCGCCCGGGTGCTGATGGCCGGCGGCGCCGCCCGGGTTGACATTCTCACGGCGGCGCGGGTAAGGTAAATTTTCAGGGATAATGATATGAACGGACTTCTCAAAGCCGGAATTGTTCAGTTTGCGACCAAGCCCGGCGATACCGCGGAAAACCTCGGCCGTGTCCTGGCGGGATTACGTGCGCTGGCGGAAGATGGCGCCGATATTGCGGTTCTGCCGGAACTCTGGTCCCGCGGCTTTCACGGCGACATCGCGGCCGACGCCAGAGAGACGCCGGTCATCCTGGAAGCGATGGCGGAAACCGCCGCCGCCTGTGGCCTGGTAATAGCCGGTTCTCTGGCCGAATCAACCGGGCAGGGGATTTTCAATACGCTTTATGTCCACGACCGTGACGGATCTCTGGCGGGAAAATACA
>CAYSMV010000515.1:0-15473 GCA_964432245.1 uncultured Desulfobacterales bacterium | reverse complement strand
ACCACTTCCGCTGATTCACCATACTTCTGAGCCACATTGGCACCGATCAGCGCGTGCGGACCTTCAACTTCATGATCAATGGCCTTGCCGATATCATGAAGCAGGCCCATGCGCTTGGCGATCTTGGCGTCAAGGCCCAGCTCCATCGCCATAATGCCGCATAAAAAACTCACCTCTACCGAATGCTGCAATACGTTCTGGACATAACTGGTTCTGAATTTCAGACTGCCCAGAATCTTTATCAACTCGGGATTAATGCCGTGAACCCCGGTATCAAACGCGGCCTGCTCTCCGGCCTCTTTAATGGTGACGTCCACTTCGGCTTCCACCTTTTTGACCACATCCTCTATACGGGCGGGATGAATACGGCCATCGGCTATCAGACGCTGAATGGAAATGCGCGCCACCTCACGCCGGACGGGGTTAAACCCGGACAGGATAACCGCCTCGGGCGTATCATCAATAATTAAATCAATGCCGGTCGCGGCTTCCAGCGCCCTGATATTTCGGCCCTCCCGGCCGATAATCCTTCCCTTCATTTCATCACCGGGCAATTCGACCACGGATACGGTCCGCTCCGCGACAAAATCCCCCGCGTATCGCTGAATAGCGGTGGCAATAATTTTTTTGGCTTTTTTATCCGCTTCTTCTTCCGCCTCGGTGGTAATCCGTTTAATCAACTTGGCGGCATCATGCCTGGCTTCTTCTTCCATGGATTTAACCAGTATGTCTTTGGCCTGGTCGGAAGTTAAGCCGGAAATGGTTTCCAGTTTCTTCTTTTGCTCATTAAACATCCGGTTGCATTCGTTTTCTTTCTTTTCCAAATCCTCTTCCTGCTTCTGCAGAGATTTTTCCTTTTTATAAACATCCTGTTCTCTTCGCTCGATCTGATCATATTTGCGATCCAGATTTTCCTCTTTGGCGATTAAACGTTGCTCCTGCTTTTTTATCTCGCCCCTGGTTTCCGCGGTTTCCGCGTCAAAATCGCTTTTCATCTTCAAGAGCCTGTCCTTGGCTTCCAGTTTGGCTTCTTTGACCAAATTTTCAGCCCGCAACCTGGCATCCTCCAGGATACGTCCAGACTCCGCTCTGGCATTATTAACCTGTTTTTTATAGTTTCTCTTGCGGATCCAGGTTGAAAGAAAAATCCCGGCCACCAGTCCCAAAACCCCGGACAAGACTATATATGTAATATTCACAATCATTTTTATGCCCTCTCACTTAATATATATTATTAACCTTCCCCTAACGTTATCAACAAAATGCTATCGAAAAACCATTACTTGCACCCTGCTTCGGGGCCAAAATCTGTTAAACCTATACGATACAAATAACCCCCAAGACTCTTAAACCACACTGAAAAAAGCCTAAAAAAATAGTCGGGGCAAACAGCAAAACTGTCATCTAATCTGGTGTTAAGGCTGAATTTACTGCGAAGAAAAAAGAAACAAATATCCGAGGAAAAAAATAAAGAGAAAGAAAGCCCCCCGCCTTTGTGCCGTGTTGTTGGGTCCTTGACCTGTTTTTGACAACGTGGGCGCCATTTGATTTTTTCAGGCTTTTCTGCGTCAGCAGAACATGCACACCAAAATCAGCGACGGCTCCCCTTTTGTTGTATTTGGGACAAAGAGCATCTGTCAATCACTTGCACGGCAGGGGGCAAACTCTGGCTTTAATTATAACCCCGTCCCACAGGCTAATTAACAAAAAAGCATATTGTTCGTTCTACAAGCGGGCGTTGATTGATTCTAATAAAGCATTTGATCTGTCTGAAATATTTCTTTTCAACTCTTCGTAGCAACGCTGTAACTCGACAAAATCATTTGCTATATTTAAGGCGGCCTGAGTAAGCCGGGTAAAATTATCCATCCCGGCTGAATATTTTTCTTTTTCTATTACCTTATTGACTTCGCAGGTGAGCAGTTCCGCGACCCGTCTGGCGTCGGCAACATCATCATCCGCCTTAAATTTCAATGTTTTCCCCAAGAGCGTAATAATAATATCTTCACTCAACAGTCAGCCCTTTTCACCGCAACAATATTCTTTTTGTTACTCCTGCGCGACAAACGCATTTATCTTTTGAATCAATCCATCAACCTTGGACCTAATTAAAGCCTTTTCCTCGAGAAACTTTTTTTCTTCTTCCGCTTTTTTCTTAACTCCCTTCTCCAGATCAGAAATTCTTTCTTTCAGTTGTGCATTAACCGTCTCAAGTGACTGAATCTTTGAAAACAATCGATCAACTTTTTTCTCAATATCATCAAACTGCGAAAAAAGCTGTTCATTTCCCGTTTTTTCCAAAAAAAACCTCTTCAAAATACAGCTTTATTATTATCTTTAATGGGGTTCAATGTCAAGAAAATTAGGAGATTTTTTGAAACGACCTTGCAGCCCGGTCAAGATCCTCAAGACTATTGATGCCGAGGACTTCATGCGCATCATCAAGAATTAATGCCCCGACCGGTCTGTTGTTCTTGACTGCGATTTCTATGATATCCGTTAAATACAGTTCTTTTTGCACATTATCTGACTTAATCCGCAAAAGTGACGATTCCAGAAAGTTCCTGTCCACACAATATGTGCCGGCATTAACAAATTGGATCGCTTTCTCTGTACTGCTGGCATCACTTTCTTCAACAATCCTGAGCACCTTGTCATGATTATCAAAAATAATCCGGCCATACCCCTTTGGCGAATCCAGCCTGGCAGCCAGAAGAACAATATCCAAAGCATCTTCTCTTTTTTTCCTGATCAGTGCCTGAATCGTTTTCCGCGAGATAAACGGCATATCCCCGCATAAAATAATAACATCGTGAACGCTTTTCGGCAGGCTGTCCATGGCGCATGACACAGCATGACCCGTACCAAGCTGTTGATATTGATAAGCAAAAACAACGTTGGCCTTTTTCAGTGCTTCCTTGCGAACCGCCTCGGCCTGACAGCCGATAACGACAACGATGTTTTCACATGAAGTAATCCCTAAAGCGGCATCCAGAACATAACTGATCATGCATTTTCCGGCTATCTCATGAAGCACTTTGGCTTTTTCCGACTTCATCCGGGTTCCCAGCCCTGCGGCCAGAATTATCACAGCCATGTTATTGTCATTGTTCATAACCAGCTCTTGTCCGTAAAAAAGCGTTTTAAAAGATGTTTTACTCCTCTTTGATGAATCATACAAAAAGGGCATCTCTTTTTTTAAAAGACATGCCCTTAATCCTGTTTACAAACCAGCTGAAAGTCAATAATTACCCGTTCTATATCGCGGCAACACGAAGCCGCTGCATTGCCCTGCCCAATGCAGCCTGGGCTCTGGCCATATCGACTCCTTCTCCGGCCTCGGCAATCCGCTTTTCCGCTCTGGCCTTGGCTGCTTCAGCACGCTTAACATCAATATCTTCCTTGCATTCAGCCGACTCGGCCAGAATAGTAACCTTGTCCGGCAGTACTTCAGCAAAACCGCCATTGATAAAAACCAACCGCTCTTTACCGTTGCCATCAGTATAACGAACCGAACCGATTTTCAAAGAGGTCAAAAAAGGCGTATGACCCGAAAGTACGCCGAATTCTCCCAGGGATCCCGGGGCCATGACTATCTGCGCTTCATCGCTGACAATACTCTTTTCAGGCGTTACGACCGATAACTTGATATTCTGTGCCATTTTTACGAATCAACTCCAGCAATTAGAGAATTACGCCTCTTGTTTAATCTTTTCCGCCTTTTCAACGGCTTCCTGAATGCCTCCCACCATATAGAAGGCTCTTTCCGGAAGATCATCATATTTACCTTCGCATATCTCCCTGAAGCCCTTGACGGTCTCCTCAACTTTCACATATTTACCGGGCATACCGGTGAATGTTTCGGCAACATGGAACGGCTGCGACAAAAATCTCTGTAGCTTTCTGGCTCGCTCTACCGTTAGTTTATCTTCATCAGACAGTTCTTCCATACCAAGAATAGCGATAATATCCTGAAGCTCTTTATATTTCTGCAAAATCTGCTGCACCTGCCGCGCTGTCCGGTAATGCTCCTCGCCGATATAATTGGCATCCAGAATACGGGAGGTGGAATCCAGAGGGTCCACCGCCGGATAAATACCCAGTTCGGCGATCTGACGGGAGAGAACAACGGTACCGTCCAGATGGGCAAACGTCGTTGCCGGAGCCGGGTCCGTCAGGTCATCCGCCGGCACATAAACGCACTGAACCGCTGTAATGGAGCCCTTGTCGGTGGAGGTAATCCGCTCCTGCAATTCACCCAGGTCAACCGCCAGCGTCGGCTGGTAACCAACGGCGGAAGGAATCCGTCCCAGAAGGGAGGAAACTTCCTGACCGGCCTGGGTAAAGCGGAAAATATTATCAATAAAAATCAGCACGTCCTGCCCTTCCACGTCGCGAAAATACTCGGCCGCGGTCAAGGCAGACAGGGCCACCCGCGCCCTGGCTCCCGGGGGTTCGGTCATCTGGCCATAAATCAGGGCCGCCTTGGGAAGAACACCGGAACTCTTCATCTCATGATAAAGGTCATTGCCTTCACGGGTTCTTTCACCGACACCCGCAAAAACGGAAATACCGCCGTGCTGCATGGCGATATTGTGGACCATCTCCATCATGATAACCGTCTTGCCGACACCGGCGCCGCCAAACATCCCCATCTTGCCGCCGCGGGGAAAAGGAACCAGAAGATCGATAACCTTGACGCCGGTTTCCAGAACGTGAACTTCCGTATCCTGTTCGGTAAACTTCGGCGCGGGCCTGTGAATCGGCATCATTTTTTCCTGGCTGATGGGCCCGAGACCGTCAACCGGCCGGCCCACGACATTCAACACCCGGCCCAGACCGGCCTCGCCGACCGGCATCATGATCGGCTTGCCGGTATGTTTGACGGCAGCGCCCCGGACCAGGCCATCGGTAATATCCATGGCGATTGTCCGCACCACGTTATCGCCCAGATGCTGCGCCACCTCGACCACCAGATTATCCGGTTCATCATTAATCGCAGGATTGGTTATCAATAACGCATCCTGAATCGGCGGCAGATTGCCTGGCGCAAATTCCACGTCTACGACCGGTCCCATGACCTGCGTGATCTTCCCTATGTTTTCTCCCATTTAATAAACCTCCCAGAAACTCAGTTATCTGTCCAGAATTCGATTAAGGCTATCCTCTGAGCGCCTCCGCGCCGCCGACGATATCCATCAATTCCGCCGTAATCGCAGACTGCCGCGCCTTATTATAGGCCAGCGTCAGCGCATCTATCATGTCATTGCAAGCCTTGGTGGCATTATCCATGGCCGCCATGCGGGCGGCATGTTCACTGGTCGATGTTTCCAGCAGCGCTTTATAAATCTGAATATAGACATTGCGCGGCAGCATCTCTCCCAGCAGTTCAGCCTCAGACGGTTCGCAAATGTGATCGGCCTGATAATATACACCGGATTCAGTCGGGGCGCTCTCCAGCGGCGGTATGGGTAATAATTTCTGCAATACCGGCGTCTGACGGGCCATACCGCCGAATTCCGAATATATCACGTAAGCTTCATCACATTCAGCTTCCATAAAGCTGCTGATCAGCTTACGACCGGCCTGCATGGCAACATCAAAAGGAATTTTCGTTCCGACCACGTCAAGATACTGTGCCCACACAGGCAAATTCTGCTTCTGCGCCCACTTGAGCCCTTTTTTACCGAAATTGGTAAATGAGACCTCTATGTTTTTTTCTTTTTTTTCCTTTGAAAATACTTTGGCCGTTTCGATCAGCTTATTGTTAAAACCGCCGCATAAACCCCTGTCGGAGGTGCAGAGGAGAACATTAACCTTTCTGACCTCCTCCCGGGGAACAAGAAGCGGACTGACCTCTTCCTTCCCGGTTCTTTCAGCCAAGCTTCCCAGGACTTCGGCAAACTTGTCCGCATAAGGGCGAAAAGCTTCCATGGCGATTTGAGCGCCCCGCATCTTGGAACTGGCCACCATATTCATCGCCCGGGTAATTTTTTTGGTTTTTTGTACCCCGGATATTTTTGTTTTTACCTCTTTTAAACTCGCCATACGTCATAAACCTTTATGTGCTCACCCGGCCCGCGGTAAAGGGTTCTTAAACGCCGGGCTACTGTTTAGTCGTATCCTTAAACTCTTCATCATAGGCCGTAAGAACCTGCTTTAACAACCCGTCCAACTCTTCATCCAGCACCTTTTTTTCTGCGATACCCTTGAAAAGATTAGGATATTTGCTTTCGATAAAGGCGTACAATCCCTCTTCATATCTGGCCAGCACACTGGTTTCATGTTTATCAAGATAGCCTTTGGTTCCGGCATAAATAATGGTAACCTGCTTTTCAAGAGAAAGGGGCTTGTACTGCGGCTGTTTCAATATTTCCACCAGCCTGGCGCCGCGAACAAGCTGCTTGCGGGTGGCTTCATCAACATCACTGCCGAAAGCGGCAAACGATTCCAGTTCCCGGTATTGAGCCAGATCCAGCCGCAAGTTACCGGCCACCTGTTTCATGGCCTTGGTCTGAGCCGCGCCGCCGACCCGGGAAACGGAAAGACCGACGTTTATGGCCGGTCTGACGCCCGCAAAGAAAAGGTTCGGTTCAAGATAAATCTGACCGTCCGTAATCGAAATAACATTGGTCGGGATATAAGCGGAAACGTCGCCGGCCTGGGTTTCAATAATCGGCAGAGCCGTCAGGGAGCCGGCGCCCAGCTCATCATTCAGCTTGGCCGCGCGTTCCAGCAGCCGGGAATGGTTATAAAAAATATCGCCGGGATAAGCTTCGCGTCCGGGAGGACGTCTCATCAGCAGCGATACCTGGCGATAGGCGGCCGCCTGTTTGGAAAGATCATCATAAATAATCAGCGCATGCTGGCCTTTATCACGGAAGTACTCACCGATAGCGCATCCAGCATAAGGTGCCAGGAACTGCAGCGAGGCCGGATCGCTGGCATTTGCCGCCACGATGGTGGTGTACTCCATGGCGCCGTACTTTTCCAGGATTGCCGCAACCTGGGCCACGGTTGATTTTTTCTGGCCGCAGGCGACATAAATGCAGTAAACATCCGTATCTTTCTGATTGATGATGGAATCCACGGCGATAGCCGTCTTTCCGATCTGACGGTCGCCGATAATCAGTTCCCGCTGTCCCCGGCCGATCGGAGTCATGGAGTCAATGGCTTTTAAGCCCGTCATCATCGGCTCATGAACGCTTTTTCTGGCAATAACGCCGGGCGCGACCTTTTCAATACGGCGGGTCTCGGATGATTCGATCGGGCCCTTGCCGTCCAGCGGCGCTCCGGTGGTATCGATCACGCGACCCAGCACGCCCTCTCCCACGGGAATCTCCGCGATACGCTTGGTCCGCTTGACGATATCGCCTTCCTTGATGTGAATATCCTCACCCATAACCGCGATACCGACGCTGTCCTCTTCAAGGTTCATCGCCAGGCCGAGGATACCACCTGGAAATTCGACCAGTTCCAGAACCATGACGTTGGTCAAGCCGTAAACCCTGGCAATACCATCGCCGACAGACAGCACCACCCCGGTCTCACTCAATTCGACTTTTTTGTCGAATCCCCTGATCTGCTCCTTGATAACCTGACTGATCTCTTCTGCTCTTATTTCCATTAGACGCTCTCACCTTTTTTTAAAGATTCTTTCATATTCTCTAATTGGGTTTTAATACTTCCATCCAATACTATATCACCCACCCTTGTAACCACACCGCCAATAAGCGTCGGATCCTCTTCAATATCAAGAATGATTGTCTTGCCGGTCTTTTTAGAAAGGGAAACGCGGATTTTTTCCACGGCGTCATCGGAAAGCCTGACGGCCGCCGCCACATTCGCCCTGACAATGCCTTTATACTCGTCAACGAGTTTCTGATAATATTCGGTTATTCCCCGTATGTGATCAAACCGCCGCTTTTCAAAAAGTAAAATAAGAAACGACTTGATAATCACAGACAACCCCATCTTCTCTACAACCGCCAGCAAGATTCTTTTACGGTCTTCAGCGGCATAGAGAGGATTGTTAATGGTGTCTTCGAATTGCCCCTCACCGTCCAGCACCTTGACAAACCCGTCCAGTTCATCCTGATACCGTTCAGCTCGGCCGTCATCTTTGCCGATAAGCATCAGGGCTTTTGAATAACGTCTTGAAATAGCATAGTTTTTCACTATAACACCGCCTTGTCCAAATATTCTTCAACCAGCCTGTCCTGATCGCCTGATGTTATTTTTTCCTTAACAAGCGCTTCCGCCCGGGCAACGGCCTGATCAAAAACATCCTGCCGCAACCGCTGCCTGGCCATTTCAAATTCATTGGCAATATTTCTTTGCGCCTGCGCTTCAATCTTTGCGGCCGCCTCCCTGGCGCTGGCCAGAATCCTCTCTTTGGCCGATTCCCCCTGCCGGCGATAATCGCTGATGATTTTTTCCGCTTCCTTGTCCAGCGTCGCGATGCGTCTATTGTATTCCTGGAGATGTTTTTCAGCCTCTTCTTTTTTCGCTTCCAGAGCCCGCAGGTCTTCCCTGATCCCCTGAATCCGGCCATTCAAGGCATTGGATACCGGTTTACGCACCACCAGAAACAGCGCCACCGCCAGAACGCCAAAATTCATCACCTTGAACCAGTCTGTCTTTTTCCAGACGACTTCATCGTTGCCGTGCGCAAAACAGAAGCCTGCCACCGCGAGTAGAAAACAAACCATAACAACTATTAAAATCGATTTTTTAGCCGATATAAACGTGCCGGACAAGTTGGATCCCGCCGTCAATCTCATGAAAGTTCCCTCCCCAAAATCTTGCGGCCGATATCAACAGCAAACGAATCTACTTCCTTCTGTAAATCCGCGGCCGCTTTCTTTACGTCTTCGGCAATTCTGGCTTTGTTGCCGGCAATCATTTGTTGCGCCTTCTGATTGATGGTCTCGATAATCTTTTTTTCCTCCTCGACACCATCCTCAATAAGAGCGTTTTTGGCTTTTATCCCGTCAACCCTGGCCTCCATGATACCGGCATTAAAGGCGTCCTCTTTTTCCTCTACATCCTTTTTGAATTTTTCAATATTTTGATCAAGACCGGACATGTGTTCACGGCGTCGGGCGATGATATTACGTATCGGACGGTAAATAATAAGATTGAGCGCCCAGATAAGAACAAGGAAATTGATGATCTGCCAAATACAGGACTGGTCGGGAAAAACGGAAATAGCGGCAGAGGCCTGAGCGACCTCCGTAAAAACCGCCAGACCGGATCCCGTGGTTATCGCGGTTAATGCCCATTTTTGATCAAATCCCATAAAAACGCCTCCGGCAAACAGATTCAGCGCGAGCACTTCTGTTTATTCACAACCTGCAAATATCAAGCAGATAAAACCATAAACAAAAAAACTCTCTCTATCTATTCAATACACAAAATCAAACTGCCCTTATACCATAGCATCTGTTAATGTCAAAGGTTTTTTGGAAAATTTTTCACTTTTCCATCCGTCTCCCCCTTCTCCTCACCGGCGACCTCAAATACCTTGCCCGGCAAGGCGCTACGGGCCTTCATGGTGCATTTGCCGTTAAACTTGACCCCCGCGTCGATTGAGATGACCGGCGCCTGGATGTCCCCCTCTATCTGGGCCGGAGGATAGACTTCAATCCGGCTGGCGGCATCGACCATCCCCTTCACCCGGCCCATGATAATCGCCACCCCCACGCATATATCCGCCTCAATCGCGGACTTCTCTCCAATAATAACCGTTCCGCTGGCGCTGTTAATCTTACCGGTAATTTTGCCATCCACCCGAATGGTACCGGTAAAATCGACAACCCCTTCGATAGCAGCTTCCACTCCCAGAAAAGTGGTAATCGGAGCCGTCTCCTTTGACTTTCGCATATCATTGTCCCCCAATCATTGCCGTTCTCACAGAATAGACATTAACAGAATGGATATTCAACCTCAACTGATAACGACCTTTTTACTCTATCCAGGTCCGTTTCATGCTGACATTCATCAGAATCGCGATGACCAGCATAAAGGTAATAACCGACGACCCGCCGTAACTGATCAGCGGAAGAGGAACACCGACCACCGGCATCAAGCCGATGACCATTCCCACATTAATGACAACCTGCCAGAAGATTACGCCCGTGACGCCTGCGGACAGGATAATACCGAAAGGATCTTTACATTTATAGGCGATACTGATGCCCCAGACAATAATGAAAAAATAGAGCAGCAGCACCACGCCGGCACCGACGATACCCCACTCCTCCGCCAGCACCGAGAAAATGAAATCCGTCTGCTGCTCGGGCAGAAACGCCAGCGCGTTCTGGGTTCCCTGCATATATCCTTTACCAAAAATCGTTCCGGAGCCGACCGCTATTTTGGACTGAATGATATGATACCCGGCACCCAGCGGATCGCGATCGGGATTTAAAAAAGTCAGCACCCGCTGTTTCTGGTAGGGCTTCAGCAGAAACATTCCGATCAGCGTGGCAATAACCAGCAGGACGCCCCCCAGCCCCAGAAGCGTACGCCGCTTCACTTTGATAAACCCCGTCACAAGCGCGGCAATCAATAACAGCAACATGCCCGTGCCCAGATCAGGCTGAGCCAGAATTAAAGCAAAAGGAACGGCCGTCAACGCCATGGGTACTACCAGGTATCTGAAGGTCAGACCGTCCATTATGGATTTTTGGGAATAATATTTGGCCAGCATTATCACCAGGCTGATTTTAACCATCTCCGAAGGTTGGATGGAAACAGGGCCCAACGGCAGCCAGCGCCGGGCGCCGCCGGCCTCTTTGCCCATAAAAAAAACGCATACCAGCAAAACAATACTCAGGATATAGATCCCTTCGGCCCATGAAAAAAGATTTTTATAATTAAAAAGCAAAAACATAAATATCATTATCAGGCCGCCGAAAAACCACACGGTCTGTTTGAGGCACAGCCTTTTCTGAAGCAACGGGGTTTCAGATGCCGCCGCGCTGTAAAGCGCGACAATACCGATCGCGGCCAGCAGAAACACGGGCAGCAGCAATCCCCAGTCGACCTGTTTTCTGATTTCTTCCTTCTCGAACATATTTTCTCCCCGCCCCGGCATTGTCCCGCTGAAAACCGGACAACGCGCTTTCCAAATCTATGGGTTCAAATAGACGGCCTTCCTCCGAGATAGCTGCTGATCATTTCCCTGGCAACAGGCCCCGCCACGCTTGCCCCATGCCCGCCGTGCTCGATCACAACCGCCAGTGCGATACGGGGCGCTTCAGAAGGGGCGTAAGCGACAAACCAGGCATGCGGCTTGATGGCATCAACCAGACCCGTCAACTGACCATTTTTTCCTTCAGGGCTGGTCACGACTTGAGCCGTCCCGGTTTTCCCGCTGATATCAAATGAGTTGCTGCGAACCCGGTAATAGGCAGTGCCGTGCTTGTCGTTCACGACCTTCCAGAGCCCTTTTCTGATCGTCGTCAGTGCTTCGGCATCAACCGGAAGCGCGCCCATATCCGTTGACCGGCCTTGTTTCACGACGTTCCCCTCGACGGGCCGAACGCTCTCTAATATCAAAGGCTTTTTAATCGTGCCGCCGTTGGCCACGGCCGCCGCCAGTACAGCCATCTGTATGGGCGTAACCAGATTATATCCCTGACCGATGGCAACCGAAAGGGTTTCTCCACTGTACCAAGATTGTCCCTTCCGCCTTTTTTTCCATTTTTCCGAAGGCACCAGACCGTTCTCCTCAAAGTCCAGATCGATTCCGGTCGGACGGCCCAGGCCGCTGGCCTTGGCATACCACGAAAGACGTTCCACCCCGACTTTCTGGCCAAGCTTATAGAAATAAACATCACAGGACTGTGCCAGAGCATCTATAATATTTATTCTACCATGCCCGCTCTCCTTCCAGCATCGAAAAAGACGATCTCCGTATTGATAATGTCCGGGACAATACATCGTTTCATCCGCCGTGATAAAATTTTCCTCAAGACCGGCCATGGCCGTGATAATCTTGTATACCGAACCGGGCGGATACTCAGCCTGAACAGCTTTATTGACCAGCGGCTTGCGGGAATCGGCAATCAATTCCTCCCATTTCTTTCTGGACATCCCATTGATAAAATCACTCTGGTTAAAGGATGGGCTGCTGACCAGGGCGAGGACGTGTCCGGTAAAAGGATCCATAGCCACGGCCGCGCCAGAATGCCCTTCCAGAAGCGCTTCGGTTTTTTGCTGTAAATCAAAATCAATCGTTAAGTAAACATTATGACCGGGTTCGGCGGGAACCGTCCGTAATACCCGCATTACCTGACCGTTGGCGTTCACCTCCACCTGGCGGCCCCCCTTTCGCCCCTTCAAATAGCGTTCAAATGTTTTTTCCACTCCGTATTTTCCCACAAAGCACCCGGCTTCATAGCCGGCAAATTGTTTGCTGGCCAGATCCTCCCTGCTGATTTTACCAAGATAGCCGATCAGGTGAACGGCAAAACGATCATAAGAATAATGCCGCCGAGGCTTTAAAATGACCTCGACTCCCGGCAGATCAAACTTGCTGGCCATGACCGCGCCCAGAATATCCCGGCTGATATCCCCGACCAGCAACACCGGTCTGTAAGCCCCTCCTTTTTTGTTTTTCAAATAATTTTCTTTCAAACGTTGATATGAAAACCCGGTAATCTCCGACAGAGTTTGTAATGTATCATCGATTTTACCGGCATCATTCGGAATGATGTTCAGATCAAACGAGGGCCGGTTGTCTACCACGCATTTTCCATGCCGGTCAAAAATCAGTCCCCGCAAAGGTTCGATATCCTGAAGGCGGATACAGTTGTTGGCGGACAATCGCAGGTAATCATGGCCTTCGATAACCTGAAGAAAAAACAGACGCGCCAGAAGAATAGTAAAAACAGCTCCCATCAGCATCAGCAGTATCAGCAGCCGTTTTCTGTAGATATCAAGGTCTACTGTCCGGTAAAAATCCTGCAATTCTTCTATCCCCGTCCGGCGGCCATGGGTTTTAAAAAGGACTTGAGCCCGTAAAGCAGTAACGGACCGGTCACGCCCGCCGCTATCAGGCGCCCGATAACCGCCCCCGTCATGTCCGTCCAGGCCGACAATGACTTGCCTGACAACAGGCCGGATGCAAAGAAAAATGCCGATTCCAGAACAACACCGAGGGCAATCGCGACCACCATTAAGAAGGCGTTGTCTTTCTGGAGAAAATTAACAACCAGTTGAATGATGGTAAAAACCCAGAAATAGGTCAGCATGTGGATGCCCATGGCGCCTCCGGTAATACCATCCATGAGAAGCCCCAGAAACAGAATAAGAAGAAGGGAGTTGCTTCCGGGATGAAAAAGCGACAGGTAAACAACCAGTGGAATCAATAAATCGTACACCAGCTCGGGAGGCAGTATAGCGGCCAGCACCAATGACTGCAACAGGATCAATGCCAGGCTGATGAGGATATAAAGGAGATAGATCATTGGATCCCTGAAAAATCATGTTGCGGCTGATTCAGGACTACCAGCACCTCTTCCAGTTTATCAAAATTAACATAAGGTTCGATCTCAACCTCCTGAAACATCCCGAAGTTCTTTCTGGCCACACCCGAAACCCGCCCCAGGGGCAATCCCTTGGGATAGATTCCGTCCAATCCCGATGAGATCACCGAATCGCCAATGGAAACGTCACTGGTCCGTGAAACATAAACAAAATCACACTGGTCGTTTTCAGATCCCTTGACAACCCCCCTGGCTCTTGTTCGCTGGCACAGACCATCCACCGCACTGTTGTTGTCGATCACCAGTAAAACTTTGGAATAATAAGGCGACACCTCGATTATCTGGCCAACAACACCAGCCGACACGACTACCGGCATCCTTTTTCTCACGCCGTTAACCGACCCTTTATCAATTATAATCGTCTTGAACCAGCCGGAAGGATCCCGCGCGATGACTTCCGCGGCAAAAACGTGAATATCAAATTCTTTGTGAAAATTAAGAAGACCGCGAAGGCGTTGATTGGATAACTCTATTTCTTTACACCGATTTTTCTCGGCGAGCAGCCGCTGCAACTCTGCTCTCAGCGATTCATTGGCTTCAGCGGTCGATATTAAAAAAAAATAATGCCCCCACACCTTTTTTACGAAACGGGCTGAACTGACAAAGGCGTCCTGTAAAGGAGCCACAATCATAATACCCAGGGCTCCGCCGCTGAGAGGATAGGTGCTCCTGCGGCTGGTAACAACCAGAAAAGCCACGTTGGCGAATAATATTACTATCACGCCGGCTAAAATTAAAAATCTACGTGAAAACATAAAGCCTGGTAATGTTATGATGAGGTGTCAGCAGCCTGCCGCTCAGAAAAACAGCTAAAACATTCCGGGAAGACATCAATGCCGGATTTTTTGAATTAGAGCATGATCTGTTTCAAAATTTCAATATTATCCAAGGCTTTACCAGTACCAATGGCAACTGTCGTCAAGGGATCATCGGCAATGGTTATGGGAAGGCCGCTTTCCTCCCGTAGCAGTTTATCCAGATTCTTCAGCAACGCTCCTCCTCCGGTCAGCACGATTCCATGGTCAACAATATCCGCCGCCAGTTCCGGAGGCGTCTGTTCCAGAGCCATTTTTACGGTTTCAACGATAGCCTCGATCTGCTCGGAAATAGCCAGCCGGATCTCCTCAGAATCAATAGCCAGGATCTTGGGAATTCCTGATACCAGATCCCTGCCTTTTACCTCGATGGTTTCCAGGTTTTCCTCGTCGGGATAGGCATTGCCGATCGTTATCTTGATCAGTTCCGCCGTTCGTTCACCTATCAGCAAATTGTATTTTCTTTTGATATACTGAGTTATGGCTTCGTCCATTTTGTCGCCGGCCACCCGGAGAGAACGGCTGTAAACAATTCCGGCCAGAGAGATCACGGCCACTTCGGTGGTTCCGCCGCCAATATCAATAACCATGTTACAGGTCGGCTCGGTAATCGGCAGACCGGCCCCGATAGCGGCGGCCATCGGCTCTTCCATCAGGATGACCTCCCTGGCGCCGGCGCGCTCAGCCGAATCCTTGACGGCCCGCTTCTCGACTTCCGTAATACCCGAGGGCACGGCGATAATAATTCTCGGCCGGACAAATTTTCGCCGATTGTGCGCTTTAAGGATAAAATACCTCAGCATGGCTTCAGCCACCTCAAAATCAGCGATAACACCATCCCGCATCGGCCGAATCGCCACAATGCTGCCGGGCGTTCTGCCCAGCATTTTTTTGGCTTCCTCTCCCACGGCCACCACACGATTCTTGACACGATTATCCGTTCTGATCGCGACCACGGAAGGCTCGGAAAGGACAATACCCTTTCCCTTGACAAAAACAAGCGTGTTGGCGGTACCCAGGTCAATGGCCAGATCGCTGGAAAAAAGGCCTAAAATAGTATCCGACAGGAGGTTCATAATTTTTCTTGTCCTTCAAAAATAAATCA
>CAYSMV010000514.1:0-4013 GCA_964432245.1 uncultured Desulfobacterales bacterium | reverse complement strand
TCCTGCCCGACCTGCGGCCGGTGCCGGATTGATCTTTTTTCCATCGCGGAAGCCGTGGAACGCGGGCTTATGAAGATGAAGGCGCCGTTTACCGTGGCCGTCATGGGGTGCGCCGTAAACGGTCCCGGAGAAGCCAGAGAGGCTGATATCGGTATTGCCGGAGGCGAGGGCTGCGGAGTGATGTTTAAAAAAGGGCACATCGTGGAGACATTGCCGGAAGACAGGCTGGTAGAGGCGTTGCTAATGGAGGCGGGAAAACTGGAAAAGCAGTGGCGGGATAATAAGGGTGAAGAGGATTGAGATGGTAGAGCAGGAACAGGCGGGGATATCCCCGACGCGCGCGGAGAACTACGCCGAATGGTATCAGCAGGTCGTCAGAGCGGCGGACATGGCGGAACTTTCCCCGGTTCGCGGCTGCATGGTGATTAAACCCTGGGGCTATGGATTATGGGAGAATATTAGATTTACGCTTGACCGGATGTTCAGGGAATGCGGCGTCAAAAATGCCTATTTTCCGATTTTTATTCCCCTGGCGTTTCTTGAGAAGGAAGCGGCTCACGTGGAGGGTTTTGCCAAGGAGTGCGCGGTCGTCACCCACCACCGGCTTGAGAAGGAAGGCGGTGGACTTATTCCGGCCGGTGAGTTGTCGGAACCTCTGGTTGTCCGGCCGACGTCGGAAACGATTATCGGAGACGCCTTTTCCAGATGGGTGAAGAGTTATCGGGATCTGCCGGTCATCATCAATCAATGGGCCAATGTCGTCCGCTGGGAGATGCGCACCCGGATTTTCCTGCGGACTACTGAATTTTTATGGCAGGAAGGCCACACGGCTCACGCCACGGAGCGGGAAGCCGTCGAGCGGATGATGCGGATGCTGGATGTATATGAAATTCTGGCCAGGGATTATCTGGCCATACCGGTTATCAAGGGCAGAAAAACAGATTCGGAAAGATTCCCCGGCGCGGTTGAGACCCGGTGCATCGAGGCCATGATGCAGGACAGAAAGGCTTTGCAGGCCGGGACTTCTCATATGCTGGGTCAGAATTTCGCCAGGGCTTCAGATATCCGGTTTCAGACTGAGAAAGGTGGAGAGTCTTTTGCATGGACTACTTCCTGGGGCGTTTCCACCCGTTTGATCGGCGGCCTGATCATGTGTCATGCCGATGATGACGGCATGGTTATGCCTCCCCGGATAGCTCCAGCCCAGGTGGCGCTGCTGCCGATTATCAGGAAAGACACCGACCGCGAGGCGGTCATGACGGTCGTGGATAATCTGGCCCGACGTTTAAGGAGAAAAAAATACGCCGGTCGTCCTCTGGAGGTGGAAATCGATACCAGAGAGATCGGCGGCGCCAGAAACTGGGAGTGGATTAAAAAGGGGGTTCCGCTTCGGGTCGAGGTCGGTCCCAGGGATATAGAGAAGAATTCAGTTATGCTCGCGAGACGGGACCGGAGCCATAAGGATAAGACGTTGATGAATATAGACGGGTTTGAAAAAGATATTACCCATATTCTGGATGATATCCAGGACGCTCTTCTGCAACGAGCCGTTGATTACCGGGATCGACATACCGTCGGCATTGATGATCGCAAAAAGTTTTATGAATTTTTCACGCCGCGGAACATCGAGAATCCGGAAATACATGGTGGGTTCGCCCAGTCTCCCTGGTGCGGTTCGGACCGATGCGAAGCAAAAATAAAAGAAGACCTTTCGGTCACCATTCGCTGTCTGCCTGATGAGACCATGGAGCGGCAGGCGGTTGCGGCTCCGTGCATCTGTTGCGGCGCGAAGAGCCATATCAGAGCTGTTTTTGCCAAGGCCTACTGACGATGATACGCATCACCGATATCCTTGATACCATGCTCAAGTATAATCCCGAAGGGGATACCAGTATGGTCGAAAGGGCATATATTTATTCCGCGAGGGTTCATGAGGGACAGGTGCGCCTTTCCGGCGAACCCTATCTGTCTCATCCTCTTGAAGTGGCCGGTCTTCTTGCTTCCATGAAGTTTGACAGCGTCAGCATATCAGCCGGACTGCTGCATGACGTGCTGGAAGACACCAGCGCCACCGAGGAAGAATTGCGCGACATGTTTGGCGAGGAGGTGCTCAAGATTGTCAAGGGGTTGACCAAGTTGAGCACCCTGCCCTATAACAGCGCCCAGGCCCGGCAGGCCGACAGCATCAGGAAAATGATACTGGCCATGGCCGATGACATCCGGGTCATACTGATAAAGCTCGTTGACCGCCTTCATAATATGAGGACGCTGAAGTATCATAAAGAGTCCAAGCAGCAGAGCATTGCCAGGGAGACTATGGATATTTACGCGCCGATTGCCGCCCGCCTTGGTATTTACTGGATAAAGAACGAGTTGGAGGATATTGCTTTCAGCACGCTTTATCCGGATGATTATGCCGACATCGCCGGTAAGATCAACAAGGATAAAAACGAGAGAGACGTATATATAGAAAGCGTCAGGGAGTATATCGTTGAAAAACTGACCGCCGGCGGATTGAAAGGCGAGGTCGTCGGCCGGCATAAACAGGTCTACAGTATCTATCATAAAATGATTACCCAGGATCTTTCTTTTGATGACATTTATGACATTATTGCCTTTCGAATCATTTTAAACACTGTTCCGGAATGTTATGAGGCGCTGGGTATTATTCATTCCCTGTGGCGCCCGATTGCCAAAAAATTCAAGGATTATATCGCTCTTCCCAAGCCCAACAGGTATCAGTCTCTGCATACCACTGTTTTCGGACCTTTTGGCGAACGGGTGGAGATTCAGATCCGGACCAGAGAAATGGATTATATCGCCACCTCCGGCATTGCCGCTCACTGGAGCTACAAGGAAGGTAAAGCGGTCACGGCCGGGGAGGGGAATCCTTATTCATGGATTCAGAACCTGATAGAAGCGCAGAAGGACAGTGATAATCCGGGAGAGTTCCTGGAAGATGTCCGGCTTAACCTGTTTTCAGACGAGGTTCACGTGTTTACCCCGGGCGGGGAGATACGATCGTTGATCAAGGGGGCAACGCCGATCGATTTTGCTTATATGATTCATACCGAAGTCGGTCACCAGTGTGTCGGTGCCAAGGTTAACGGCCGGATGGTTCAGCTTTCTCATATTCTCAAAACAGGAGATATTGTTGAAATTCTGACTTCTTCAAAAAGCAAGCCCAGCCGGGACTGGCTCAATTTTGCCAAGACCGCCAAAGCCCGTTCCCGGATTCAGAGATGGATCAAAGCCCAGGAAAGAGACCGTAGCATACAGCTGGGCCGCGAGATGTGTGAAAAAACTTTTCTTAAATACCGGCTTAATTTCAACGAACTGGTAAATTCACCGCAAATGTCCGAGGTGGTGGAACATTTCGGATTTAAAAATGTTGACGATATGATCGAGCATGTCGGCTACGGCAAGATTACACCCAGGCAGGTGGCCCAGAAGTTTTTCCCAAAGGTGGAATCCGCCTCCGACGGAGAGTCGTCGCTGCTCAATCGGCTTTTCGGCCGTATGATCAAGAAAAAGCCTGTGGACGGCGTTATCGTTAACGGGGTTGATGACATGCTGGTGAGGTTCGCCAAATGTTGCCAACCCGTTCCAGGAGATCCCATAGCGGGATATATCACCCGAGGATCCGGCGTGTCTGTTCACAGGGCGGATTGCGTTAATATGTCGAAGGTAACGCCTGAGCGTCTGATTGATGTTGAATGGGCGGATAATGCCCAGTCTAAATATCCGGTGAAGATTCGGGTCAGATCGTATGACCGGCTTGGGCTCCTGGCCGAGATCATTTCTTTGATCAGTCAACAGGGGGCCAACATAATGGCTGTAAACACAGAGACCAATGCGGACAGGACGGTAGAGCTTTTCTTTTCGCTTTCGGTGGATGGAACCAAACAGTTGGATAATATTATCGCGCTGGTTAAAAAAATAAAATTTGTTTATGATGTCAAGCGGCTAAGCGCTTGAACCCGTTTCCGGAGCTTCTGTTTTTGCAGCAATAC
>CAYSMV010000513.1:0-6999 GCA_964432245.1 uncultured Desulfobacterales bacterium | reverse complement strand
ACGTCGGCCACCCTGGCTTCGTAAATCATGATGCGGGTGGCATCCAGCTGCAACTGCACCGCCTCCTGGCTGTGACCGAGGCCCAGGGGCTCATCAAAGGGAGGGTAGACGCCGGGCATCCCCCCGGACATGCCGGCGGCGATGCCGCCCACCACGGCCCGGGCCAGGTTGTTCAAGGGCCGGTTCAGGGTGGTGGAGGAGCAGCCGATATGGGCGGTGATGGGCTGACGGATCATCATGCCGCGTTTGTCTTGCGCGCCGAACTCCTCTTTGAGCATGCGGGCCCACATGCGCCGGGCCGCCCGTTGCAGGGCGATTTCCTGGTATATCTCCATACTGCCGCCGAAGGCGTTAAAGGTGAACCGGGGCGCAATCGTGTCGATTTCCAGCCCCGCTTCCAGCCCCGCCTGGATATATGCCTTGCCATTGGCCAGGGAAAACGCCAGGTCCTGAACGCGGGTGGCGCCGGCCTCCCGGATATGATAGCCGCCGATACTGTTGATGTTCAGCTTTGGCATGTGATTGACGCAGAAGGCGCAGGTGTCCCGGAAAAGGCGCAGGGATTCACGGGGCGGAAAGATATAGGTGCCCCGGGCGATGAATTCCTTGAGAATGTCGTTCTGAGGAGTTCCCTCCAGTTTGTCCAGCGGTATGCCTCTTTTTTTCGCCAGTACGGCATACATGGCGATAATGACGGCCGCCGGCGCGTTAATGGTGAAATTGGAAGGCACCCTGTCGATGTCCAGCTCACCGGTATAGGCTTCATAGATAATCTGGAAGTCCCGGAAGGAGGCCACCGACACGCCCACGCGTCCGACCTCGCCGATGGCCCGGGGGCTGTCCGGATCATAGCCGCACTGGGTAGCCAGGTCAAAGGCGATGTTGGGGCCGCCCTTGCGGCCCATGGACTGCATGCGGAAAAGATAGTCCCGGTAATCGGCCGGGGAGCCGAAGCCGCCGTATTTGCCGACTTTTCCGGCTCCTCCCCAGTCCGGCCGATACCCCATCCTGGCGGCGTCTTCGGCAAGGGCCCGCCAGAAATCAAATGGATTATTGCCGGCCGTGAAAGGGTAGTTTCCCGGGAAACCGACTTTTTTCAGAAAATCATGGTTTTTCAGGGCCGCGGGGCTGTAAAATTCCGTGGGGCTTTTGGACAGATTGAATCTTTTGACCCGTTTATCCAGGACGTTTTTCCGCCACTCCTGTTCGGCCTGCTCTATTTTTTTTAGCTGTTCCCTGCTGTCATGTTCCATGAATACCTCGTTCGTAATCCAGTAGTTGAAAAAAGGTACCGATGAACGGTTAATGGTTTACCGGGCATCTTGTTTTTCGGCGGTAGTTTTTTTAATGGTTTCGGTAATAGCGGAGATCGGCGTGCCGGAAGTAAATATCCCGGTAACGCCCATTTTTTTCAATTCCGGGAAGTCGGCTTCCGGAATAATGCCGCCCACCAGGATAACGATGTCGTCGGCCTCCATCTCGCGGAGGCGGCGAATGACTTCCTGTGTCAACAGCAGATGGGCGCCGGACAGAATAGACAGGCCGATAACGTCCACATCTTCATCCACCGCCGCTTTTGCGATCTGCCCGGGGGTCTGGCGCAAACCGGTGTAAATCACTTCAAAGCCGGCATCCCTTAATCCGTAAGCCACCACCCGGGCGCCCCGTTCATGGCCATCCAGTCCTGGCTTGGCGATAAGGACACGAATCTTTTTTTCCTGGTTCATTATGCCTCCGATTTGACTGTCGCGATCATCACTCATCAGATCCAAAAAACAGGCTTCAATTATATTATTGTCCAAGCAAATAAAATGCCAAGGACAACCTTATCTCCGGGTAATAGCCTTTTATGCTGTTTTTGTAAAATAAACAGGAAGATAAACAGGTTTTGTTAGACAGCTTTGATTTTATAAATGGGGCCAAAAGCCCCAGTTTGGGTACAAACAATACGTTTTTACCAGGAATCGGGCTGGAATGATAAGAAAGAAAGCTTTTGTCATCAGAAAAAAACCGGAGGCGTAACCGCTAGTCCAGTTGCAGGCGCTCCATTTTCCTGGCCAGGGTCTTGCGGGATATTTTCAGTTTTTTAGCGACCTTGCTTTTATTGCCATGACACTCTTGAAGGGCTTTTTGAATGATCTCTTTTTCCAGGGCCTCGACATTTCCCTGCAGGCTGTCATATTTTACGTCGGCCTTCTTTGGCAGGGTCTCCGGTCTGATCTTCTCTTCCGGCGCTTTTCTTTCGGCCTGAGCCGCTTCCAGGAAATCAACGTTACCGACAGCCAGGTAACGCTGGATGACATTCTGCAGCTCCCGGACATTGCCCGGCCAGGAATAAGCCATCAAAGCCTCCATAACCGGCCCCGGAATCTGAATCTTAATGTCTACCACCAGCCTTCGAAGAAAATCCTCCACTATCAGGGGAATGTCTTCTTTGCGATCTCTCAGGGGAGGGAGCGTAAGGGGGAGAATATGGATCCGGTAAAAAAAATCTTCTCTGAGATTGCCCTGGCCGAGCATGGTTTTTAAATTTTTATTCGTCGCTGAAAGGAGCCTGAAATCGGAGTGTTTGACGACGCTGCTGCCTACGGGAGAATACGTGCCTTCTTCCAGGGCGCGCAGAAGCTTGGCCTGGAGGTTGATGCTCAAGTCGCCCACCTCATCCAGGAACAGGGTCCCGCCGTCAGCCGTATCCAGGTATCCGGCCCGGTCCATGTGAGCCCCGGTAAATGCCCCTTTTTTATGGCCGAAAAATTCACTTTCCAGCAAATTTTCCGGAATGGCCGAAGAGTTGACCGGCACAAAATTTTTTTCCGCCCGCCGGCTCATATCATGGATCGCCCGGGCCACCAGCTCCTTGCCGGTGCCGGATTCACCGTAAATAACCACGCTGGCGTTGGTGGCTGAGGCATTGAGGATCTGTTCGTATATCTGCTGCATGGCGGGGCTTTTGCCTATTATTTTCCCGAACCGGTAACGCTCCTTGATTGATGAGCGCAATTTGACGTTCTGGCGGCGGAGGTTGTCGGCTTCTTCCCGCATCAGAATTTCTTTTAATTTGGCTTCGTTGATGTTCCTGACGGTTAAAAAAACCGTTGGCGAACCTTTCCACTCCAGCCGGTTGCCGATGCCTTCCACCCAGAGGATTTTTTTGTTTCTGGTTAACCAGCGGGCCTGGAAGAAACGCTCGGTACAGATACCGGATTCCAGGGCTTCGCATATGTCCTGGAAGTACATTTCAAATTCATTGGAGATCATGCTTCTTAAATCGACGCCGATCAGATCCTGGGCTTTATCGTATTCAAAAGTTGATAAGAAAGCCTTGTTGGCGAATAGAATTTTGAAATTTTTAAGCAGGATGACGCCTTCGGTCATTCGTTCCGCCAGCAGCCGGTACAAGGCTTCGCTTTCCCGCAGCTCTTTTAATGTTTTTTTATAGGCGCTTAAATCAAGCCCCACCCCGACCAGGAACGATTCATTGTCGATCGTCGCGCTCACGCCGGTAAAGTGAAACGGGCGATGCTCTCCGGTTTTCGAGATCAGCTCGGCCTCGACTTCGCCCTGCTTGTTTTTAAAAACGTTCTCTATGACCTGTTTGACTTTTTCCAGGTCGTCACCTGAAAACAAATCAAAGAGGTTCTGGCCAGGTATCTCCTCTTTGCTGTAACCGGTAACCAGCTCCAGATTGCGATTCCATTTTAACACCTTGAAGTTGCTGTCAAACAGATAAAACAGGCCGGGCAGACTCCGGACGAGCATTTCAAAGAATTGATTGCTCTTTTCGTAGGAGGCGATTTTTTTTTCTAAAGCGGTTATTTGGTCGTCGGGGCTTTCCCCGGACAGGGAGTTGTTCATTGGTTTCTCCACAACAATTACCTGATGATTTTATAACTTTAACCGAATTCAGGCAATTGTCAAATACGCCTTCAGGATGCAGCTTTATCTTTATCCTGATTCTGATTGTCGGGATGATCCGGTTGCATCTTTTTTTTCGTCCGGAAGACACGCTCCAGCCGGCCGCTTGTTTTCATATACCAGCTGATGGTCTGCGCGTCGCCTTCCAGTTGCAGGTCTCCATTCAGAACGGCGTTGTAAAGGGCTTTCGGCTTGCCGCGCATCATATCCAGCATAATTTTGCCGCCGGTCTCATTATTTTTCCAGATCAATTTGAAATCCGTGGGACCGGGCTGTGTCGAAGTGCGCAGTTTTCCGTTGACGCAGAAGAAATAGCGGGCCGTATTATTGTCCCGGGAGGTCATGACAAAGGAAAAGGGCCTTTCGGCCAGTCTTTGTTTGAAGGAATAATCGATGAAGCCCGCGAATTGTAATAACCGCGCGTAGCCGTACATCAGGTGCCGCAGCCGTAAGCGATAGGTCAGATTTTTCATAAACACGTCCTTAAAATATATTTTGTACAGATGTATACATACAAGGGCTTAAGAAACAAGGGTTTTTTAAAAATTTTTACATTCGATCGGGACAGGAATCAAACAATAATGGTGCCGAACCAAAATGCCTGACTTTCAGCAATGACAACCAATATGAGGGTAATGCGGGTAAAGTCTTAATTCTTCTGTTTTAACGGCTCGGCAGAGACACGTCCTTGCCCAGGATTTTTGTTATGATCTCCCGGGAAATACTCTCCGCGTCCTGCCGGATCGTTTTCTGGGCTTCTGTAACCTGAGCGCTGACTTCTTTCTGTGTCTCCTCCTTGAGACTGGATATTTTTCCCCTGGCGGTGTTAACAATATCATCCGCCTGTTTATTGCCTGATGACTCCATCTCGTTTTTCAGAGCCAATCCCTCCTGCCTGGCTGATTCTTCTTTTTCGCGGAGCCGGTTCGTCAAATCCGTTGCTTTGTCCTGAGCGGTTTTGATGCCACGGTTTAAATCGGCTAAGTGGTCTTCGCGTTTTCGAATGGTATTCTGCAGCGGACGGAACATCAGCCGGTTTAAGATCAATACCAGTATAAGAAACGACACCAGAATCACGATCATTGTCTCATTGATCGTAATCATTCCATTGGTATAGACAATTTCCACGCTGTACCGCCTTCTGGTTTTTTATAGTGCGTTTCCCATCCGCAAATGGTCTTTTATCGCGTAATCCACGTCCCGAGGGACGGGGCTTTGCGGAAAAAAACACACCTTCCGGAATGGAAACATTTATCTCTGTTTTCCATCATCAATGGATGAATGCCGGTTAGACGACAAAAAGCAGCAACAGAGCCACCACCAACGAGTAAATCCCGGTAGACTCGGTGACCGCCTGCCCGACCAGCATGGTCCGCGTCAACAGCCCTGCTTCGGAGGGGTTTTTGCCGATCGCTTCACAGGCCTTGGCCGCCGCCATTCCCTCGCCGACGCCGGGGCCGATTGCACCCAGCCCCATGGCTAACCCGGCTCCGAGAAGAGCGCATGCTTCAACGATATTACCTTCGATTCCCATTTTTGCTCCTTATTTTTTTAAAATTTAAAAATCAAGAGAAGGGTATCATCCCGCCTCGACAATCAGTTGACCTGAACCGATATATATACAATCGTCAGCATGGTAAAGACAAACGCCTGTATGGTGCCGACAAACAACCCGAAGAAGAAACATAAAAAAGGAGGCAGAATCAGACTGTAAATTAAATGAGAAACAACCAGTATGATAATGGAGCCCCCCATGATGTTGCCGAACAGTCGAAAGGAAATGGAGATGACTTTTGCCAGTTCGCCTATAATATTCAGCGGCAGCATGATGAAAAACGGTTCCAGATAGCCTTTTATATATGTTTTCAGCCCTTTTTTTCTGATCCCGCAGTAGTGAGCGATAAAAAAGCCCATGATACCGAGGCTGAGTGGAACATTCAGGTCCTTGGTCGGCTCTTCCAGGAACGGGACGATACCAAGGGAGTTGGAGATCGCAAGAAACATGAACAGGGCGCAGATCAGGGGCGCGTATTTTTTGGCCAGCTCTTTGTCCAGGGCGTCTTCCGCCAGGGCGTAAAGCTGTGTTACGAAAAGTTCCCCGATAAGTTGAAGATTACCCGGAACAATGCTTTTTTTCCGGCTGGCGGCAAAGGCAAAGATTACCAGAATCAGCATGACCAGCCAGGTCATGAGGATAACCTTAACATTAAAATGCATGGTGTATTCGCCGACCGGCACGATCAGCTGGTATATTTTCCCCAGTTCATCCATGTTTAATATCCCCCGGCATTTTTTTATGAAAAACCGCGATCAGCGGCGCGGAAAGATAATCCGCGAGTATATTCAACTGAACAAGGAAAAGGCCGAACACCGTTGTTATCAGATGAAATTCAGTCGTCTTTAACGCGATGGCCATTGGCGCGGCCATCAAAAGCAGCCTGGCGAGCAGCGATCCCAGGGATATCGTGAAGGCCGTTTTTCCGGATCTTCCGATTCTCATGGGAATGGTGCCGCCCAGGGCGATAAAATTAATAATACTGAACAGACAGCCCAGGATCAGCCCTTTTCCCATAGCGGTTAAGCCGCAGGCCATAAAGGCGCCCCCTAGAATGATGGCGGAAAGCAACGCCCGCGAACAATATTTTTTTTCAGTCTCCCGGATCGCTTCCATCAGCGGTTTTCCTTATCGGCGTCTTTGTCGGCCGGGCCGGTGATCTTCATGATCTGGCGATAGACGACATTGGCGCCGCCGATAACGCCCAGTATGGTGAAGATCGTTATGAAAACTCCCCTGGTGCCCAGCCAGCCATCAATCCGGTATCCAATATAAAAGCAGAATATAATGCAACCGGCCATGGTCAGACCGATTTGCGTGACAATCTGAAGATTTTCCGCCCAGACCCGATTTTTTTTATAGTCGAATTTGAACATAACGGGTGTTCCCGGTTGATGTCGCGGCTGTGTGCATAACGTACTCAAAATTATTACCCTGATATGATTGACAGTTGTCAAATGGAAAATAATTCTCCTGCCCAGTTTTTTAAACTGGTCTCCTTGCTATATTTTAACATTTTCCAGGGCACC
>CAYSMV010000512.1:0-2844 GCA_964432245.1 uncultured Desulfobacterales bacterium | reverse complement strand
CCTGTCGCCGCCCGCGGCCAGCACTCTTGTAAAATCAATCATGCTGCCGCAGTCGTTGCACAGCCGCAATAAAGATATGATTTCCGCTATGCCTCCGGCGGAGAAGACGTTTTCCCTGCTGACCAGATGACAGGGGATCCCGGCGGACCCCAGCACATCGGCGAATATTTTTCCCTGAGCCTTTGTCCTGAAAAGGACGGCGATATCGGAAAAGGCGCACGCTTTCCGGGGATCGTCATAGCCGGCGTTGCCGAAGTCCACGGAAAAAAAGCCCAGGCCGCCGACCAGAGACTCGATTGTTTTCCCCACAAAGGTCGCTTCCGCTCGGTCGGAAGCAAGTCCGGCCACGGTTATGGCGGGCAGCCCCGTGATGCCTGAATATACCCTGATCCGCTGCCCGTTATCCCGCTGTTTGCTGATGACGTCGTAGGAAGCCGATAAGATGGTTTCCGTGGACCGGTAATTTTTGTCCAGACAGACGGTTCCGGCTCCGGGATAATCCCGGTCAAAGGTTTTAAAAAAGGCGGCGTCTGATCCGCGAAACCCGTAAATCGCCTGATCCGGGTCGCCGATCACGCAGATGTTGCCGTCCGGGGGGACCAGCAGACGGATCAGCCGGTACTGGCCGTAATTGATGTCCTGATATTCGTCGACAAACACATAGGGGTATTGTCTTCGACAGGTTTCGAAAAAGGCCTCGTCCTGTTCCAGACGGTTGACCACCTGAACAATCAGGCCTTCATAATCCGAAAGCCCGTAAATGGAAAGCATGTCCTGATAGGACTTATAGACCGCGGCCAGCACATCCGGCGGCATGTCCCCGGCAATCGCGGAAAGATCATCTACGGGCGTCAGCAGCAATTGTTTTGCCCTGGATATCATTTCCGCGAAACGGCCCGAGCGCATTTTCCCGGGCAGGTCGGGAATCTCTAAACGTCGAACGGCATTTGAAACAACCTGCCGCTGATCCGTTTCATCCAGAATAACCGGCGCTGTTTCCGCAAGATCCTTTAAAAGGCCAAAGCAGAAAGCGTGAAAAGTGGATACCCGCGGCAGAGAGGTGTCATGGCCGACCATTTTGGAAATCCGTTCGGCCATCTCGTCCGCCGCCCGGTTGGTAAAGGTAACCGCCAGGATGTTTTCGGGCGCCACTTTTTTTCCCATGATCAGGCGGGCGATGCGGCAGGTCAGGGTATGGGTTTTGCCGGAACCCGGTCCGGCCATGATGATGAGCGGGCCGTCTCCGTAATTGACGGCCTCAAGCTGCCGGCTGTTAAGGCCGCCGAGCGCTTTATCGGCCGGGGCCTCGGTCGTAAGGCCGGGCAGGGTCGGCTGGTGATCCGGTTTCCTTTTTTTAACGGATGCCGGCGCACCCAGGTTTCCGGGTCTCTTTCCGGCCTCGGCCGCGTTTTTTTCAGGCAGGTTGGAGAAGAGGCTTACTTCCCCCTTGAGCGTATCCATTTCATCCTGTTTAAAGACCCTGACCCGGCCGTATTCGCCGTCAAAACCAGGCGTAAGCTGAACATCTCCCCGGCGGATTCGGTCGATGGCGACATCAAGCAGCGGCACCCCGCTCTTTTTAATTTTTTCCACCGGTATAGTGTACAGGACTTCAAATTCAGGGCCCAGTTTTTTTAACACGGTTTTAAAGGCCGCGTTGACCTTTTTGGATGCGGGCCCCACGTTAAGTATTTCCGAGAGAATCTCCTCCAGTGGAACTATGCTGTAGAAAGGATGATGGCGGGCCGGTTTTTCCGCAGGCTCGCGGTCCGCCAACTCCTCGACCCGGTATAACACGCCCAGGGTGAGCGGTTTGCCGCACACCGGGCAGTTGCCGCCGTGCTGCCGGGTGACGTCGGGGGAAAAAGAAACCCCGCAGCAGCGGTGGCCGTCAAAGTGATATTTGCCTTCTTCCGGATAGAACTCGTAGGTCCCCAGAAACAACTTCGGGTCGCCGGTTTTGATGGCTTGCCGCATGCCGGCGTAGGAGAGTTCCGTGTCAAACAGGCAGGCTTCCCGGCCCAGTTTTGAAGGGGAATGGGCGTCGGAATTAGAAACCAGCGTCCGCCCGTCGATGTTCGATACCCGCCAGTTCATGGGCGGGTCCGACGAAAGGCCGGTTTCCAGGGCGAAGATATGGGGAGACAGATCCTCAAAACACTCTTCGATGGCGTCAAAGCCGGATTTGGAGCCGAACATGGAAAACCAGGGCGTCCAGATATGGGCCGGTATGAGAAATGCTTCCGGGGATGTTTCCAGAACGATTTCTAGAAGATCCCTGGCGTCCAGCCCCAGGATCGGCCGGCCGTCGGACTTGATATTGCCGATGGCGTCAAGCCGGGCGTTAAACCGCGCTACTGAATCCAGATCCGGCATCAGAACCAGATTGTGGTTCTTGCGGGTCCGGTTATTTTTTTTATAGATATTGCTGATTTCCGTGGACAGCACGAATCGGACCGGACGCCGGCAGGCAGGGGGAACCTCCTGATCACAGGGCTCCGCTATTTCTTTTTTTAATCTATAAAATCCTTGTTCGGCCGGTTCCAGTTTTTCCGTAAGCTCGGCGAACCAGGCCGGATGGGTATAATCGCCGGTGGCGACAACGGTGATCCCTTTTAACTGGGAAAAAATATAGATATGTTCCAGGTCCGCGTTCCGGGCCGTGGCCCGGGAATATCTGGAGTGAACATGCAGGTCGGCGATATACCGCATCTCATATCCTAATTGTTTTGTCCGGAATCTTTTTGAATGGTCGCTGCCTCCAGCGCTATCATTTTTTCTTTTATTTTACAACCGGCCGCAAAACCGCCGATCGTTCCGTCCGAACGCACCACCCGGTGGCAG
>CAYSMV010000511.1:0-2322 GCA_964432245.1 uncultured Desulfobacterales bacterium | reverse complement strand
TACGAAACCCCCATGAGAATTTACCCGGCGGTGCATTACGCCATGGGCGGCCTGTGGGTGGATTATAATCTGATGAGCAACCTGGAAGGGCTGTTCGTGCTGGGCGAGGCCAATTTTTCCGACCACGGCGCCAACCGCCTGGGCGCCAGCGCCCTGATGCAGGGGCTGGCCGACGGGTATTTTGTTATTCCCTACACTATCGGCGGTTATCTGGCCGGCACGCCGTTGCCCGGCGTTACGGCCGATCATCCGGCTTTCAGGGAATCCGCGGCCGGAACCCGCGCTTTTACCGAGAAACTGCTGGCCGTAAGGGGTCGGCGGACGGTGAATGATTTTCATAAACAACTGGGTCATATCATGTGGGATTACTGCGGCATGGCGCGCAACGACGCGGGGCTGACCAAAGCCGCGGGCATGGTCAGGGATCTGCGGCAGGCTTTCTGGGAAGATGTCCGGGTGCCTGGTTCGGCCGCCGACCTGAACCAGTCCCTGGAAAGGGCCGGCCGGGTGGCGGATTTTATAGAATTCGCCGAGATAATGATCGAAGACGCCCTGGCCCGGCGCGAGTCCTGCGGCTGTCATTTCAACGAGGCCTACCAGACCGGGGAGAACGAAGCCCTGCGGGATGATGAGAACTTTACCCATGTGGCCGTCTGGGAGTACGCCGGCGAAGGGAAGAAGCCGGCCCTTCACAAGGAACCGCTGGTATTTGAAAACGTGAAGATGTCGCAAAGGAGTTATAAGTAATGGCTACCATCAATCTGACATTAAAGGTGTGGCGTCAGGGCTCCGGGGAAGAAAAGGGCGGGTTCGAGACATATCCGGCGAAGAACATTTCCACGGACATGTCGTTTCTGGAAATGCTCGACGTGGTCAACGAGGAACTCACCCTGGCCGGCAGGGAGCCGATCGCCTTTGATCATGATTGTCGTGAGGGCATCTGCGGCATGTGCGGCGCCATGATAAACGGCTACGCCCATGGCCCGGAAAAGGGTACCACGCTCTGTCAGCTTCACATGCGGCATTTCAAGGACGGCGATACTCTGGTGATCGAACCCTGGCGCGCCAGGGCCTTCCCGGTGGTCAAGGATTTGATTGTTGACCGCGGCGCCTTTGACAGGATCATCCAGGAAGGCGGCTATGTTTCGGTCAATACCGGCGGCGCGCCGGACGCCAACACCATCCCCATTCCCCAGGAAATTGCGGAAAAGGCCATGGATGCCGCGGCCTGCATCGGCTGCGGCGCCTGCGTGGCCGCCTGCCCCAACGCTTCGGCCATGCTGTTTGTCGGCGCCAAGATATCCCAGCTGGCCCTGCTGCCTCAGGGCCGGCCCGAAGCCGCCAGACGGGTGGCCGCCATGCTGAAGATGCACGACGCCCTGGGCTTCGGCAACTGTTCCAATGAAAGGGAATGCGAGGCCAGCTGCCCCAAGGAGATTTCCATCGTCAACATCGCCCGGATGAACCGGGAATTTTTAAAGTCCGCTTTTCTGGGGGAATAACGCGCTTGACTTTAAACAGGAGGTCGTTATCCGACCTGACATTAAATGGAATGTCATCATCCGGGCACCCGATCGAGTCGGGCGGTAAACTTGACCGGATGATCCAGAATAAAACCGCCCGAGTTCAATTAAAAAAACCCGACCGCGATACTGGATTCCCCGGTCAAACCGGAGAATGATGCTACGACATCAAGATTATCCATGTGAACAATGATTCCGTCCGGTAGACACATTCTATCCGGTATGGTAATGGAACTATATGAATAACCATAATGACACGCAACCAATGGCTGGTGGAAAAAATCATGAATCATCCGGGCCGGTCGGCATCATGGCCGACAGCCACGGCCGGGTCGGCGCTCTGTTGGCCGGGGTGTCGGTTCTGAAAAATCAGGGTTGTGAGGTTCTGTACCATCTCGGTGATATCTGCGACTCGGCCTGTGCCGAGACCACCCGGGAATGCCTGGCCGTTATCGCCGAACATCACGTGCTGGCCGTCAAGGGCAATAACGAGCACGCCATCGCCGTCAACTTTCAGGATCACAAAGACGATGCCGAAGCGATTCTGCTGGCCTCGTACCTGGAGCAGCTGCCCCTGGTCAGGACCATTGCCGGAGCGGTTTTAGCTCATTCCCTGCCGTTTGAAGACGAGCTTGGCCTGTCCGCCATGGTGCGGGTCATGGACCCTCTTGCGGCCAGCCTGTTTTTCCGCAAGTTTCCCGGCGAAGTGCTCTTCCGCGGGCACAGCCACACCCCGGAGATCATCTATTCCCGTGATGGCCGCCCGGCTACCCGTTCCATCCCGGTGGACGAGGCCATT
>CAYSMV010000510.1:0-4754 GCA_964432245.1 uncultured Desulfobacterales bacterium | reverse complement strand
CAATTACCCGCATTTTCAATCCCCGGGCCCGGTCGGCCACAATAGACCCGATTTTGCCAAAGCCCAGAAGCCCCAGGGTTTTGCCCATCAATTCCCTGCCCTGCAGCTTTTTCTTGTCCCAGCGGCCTTCCCGAAGCGAGGCCGTTCCCTGGGGGATCTTCCGCGACAGGGCCATCATCATGGCAATGGCATGCTCGGCGGTCGTCACCGTATTGCCCGTAGGCGTGTTCATCACCACGATCCCTTTCTGAGTGGCGGCGGGAATATCCACGTTATCCAGGCCGATGCCGGCCCGGCCGACGACTTTCAAATTTTTGGCGGCGCACAGCAAATCGGCGGTTACCTTGGTGGCGCTTCTGATGACCAGGGCATGATACGGAACGATCTCTTCCATCAGCTCTTCCGGTGTCAGGTCGGTATGAATATCCACCTCGATTCCCGGTTCATTCTCAAATATTTTAATTCCCGCATCACCCAGCTTATCACTGACCAATACTTTGAATGTTTCTTCCATCGGACTCTTCCTTCCTTTTTTTCAAATTTTCTAAGATTTTTGAAAATGCATCAGCGCCCAGTTTAAATATCCCCGATGGCCACCGTCCACCCAGCGGCGAAGGCCGGTCAACATATTGTCCAGGTATTCCCGGCTGACCATCTTTTGCATTTCGTCATAACGATCTTTTAACTCTCTGTAAACACGATCATAATGTATGGGTAAATATCTGGCCAGGTCGATTACGTTAATTTCCTTTAAATTGTTCTGAGCGGCCAGCTGCCGGTAAAGTCTGACCGAGCCCAGAGAGTCCAGGTTTATTCTTTTCAGGATCGGATCCAGAACCCCCTCAGGACAGTCATCGGCCTGCATGGGATCGGTAAACACAAAATCACCGCCTTTTCCCAGCACCCGGGCCACTTCGCTGATCACCCGGTCTTTCTCTCCGCTGTGAAGAATAGCGTCCTCGGACCAGACTACCTCAAATGATTCTTTTTCAAACGGCAGGGATTCAAAATTACCGTCAATCACCTCAATCAGTTTATCCAATTCCTGCTCCCTGTTTTTCTGACGGTTGCGGGAATTTTCCTTTTCGCTCAGATTCAGGCAGGTAACCGGGCAGCCATAGGCCGCGGACAGAAACCGGGCAGCCCCCCCATAGCCCGCGCCGATATCCAGCACACGGGTTTTCTCGTCCAGATGAACTTGAGCGGCCATTGTCTCGATCGTGCGACGGCTGGCATCAAAAACAGGTTCATCCTCGTATTCGTAAATACCCAGGTGTAAATCTTCCCCGCCCCAGATGTTATAATAAAATTCATCGGCATCCTGACTGTCGTAATAATCTTTTGCCTGTCTTACAACTTCTGAGTAACTGCTATCCATTTTACTCCCCTTTCACCTGTTTTTTTCATTCATTTAGCCCGAAGCAATTGTCCGGCCTTAAATGAAGGACTGTTTCTTATCGCTGAAAACAAAACCGGTGAGCACTTTGGGATAAAAATAAGTGGATTTTCTCGGCATGATCCCGCCCTGGGCGGCCACGGCCTGAACCTGTTCATTCCTGGTCGGGTTCAGCAGAAAAGCCGCCCGGCACTTTCCAGAGGCCGCGGACTCAACGGCCCGGCCAAAATTGCTGGTATAGGCGATCGCCTCTTCTTCATCAAGCTCAGACTGGCTGTAACCTAATATTTTTTTCAGAACAAGCTGCGTCAGAACAGTAACATCAAGATTACGCAACGCTTCTGAAAAAGTGTCCCCAAAAGCTCTTTCCATGGCTTGCGGCCGCAATGTCAACAGGTAAAACACCGGCCGGCCGTTAACCACCGCGCCGATCGTGTGGTTCAGCAAATTCGCCTGCAAATCTCTTTTGAATTGCGCTTCCGCTTTTCTTCGGTCAACCGGATCAAAAGGAATCTCCCTGATTTCAAAATAATCTGCCGCCCGCTCAAACAATTCCGACAGCATCACTTCATTGACTTTCAACAGCAGCCGGTGACTGGGCAGGATCAAAAGGCCCGGATCCGAAGTGCTGCTCAAACTCATCATGACATAATTGGCGGCATGATTCTCAGAAAAGTCCGAATCGTTTTCCGCTACCCAGGCGCGATAATTCAGGGCGGTTTCATAACGATGATGACCGTCCGCGATGTAAAGCCGTTTCTCGCTTAACGCCGCCGTAATCCGGCTGGTAACCCGGCTGTCGGTGATCCGCCACAGCCGGTGACGGTCTCCGACATCATCCACCATATCGATATCGGGCTGACCTTCCGAAACGGCATTTTTTAATGCGTCAATAATCACTTGTTCCGGATCCGAATAAAGCGAAAAAATCTGGCAGAAATTCGCGTTGGTAGCTTTCAGCAGATTCAAGCGGTCGGTTTTCACCCTGGAGGATGTCCGTTCGTGGGGAAGAATAACCTTATTCTCAAACGGTTCCAGCCTGACATAGGCGATAAATCCATATCGCTGATAATGTTTTCCATCAGTGTCGAACTCTACCGAAGTTAGATAAAGCGCGGGAGCAATGTCTGTTTGCAGCGTCTCATCAGCCATCCAGGTCCGGAACCGTCTGGCCGCTGACTTGTAAAAATTTGAATTATTGCCGGACACCTCTCCGGGTTCACCCAGAATCAGGCGAACAACATTTCGGGGGTGCCGGTCACACAGGGCTTTTATTTCATCCGCTGAAATAACATCATAGGGAGGCGCTACTACTCGCGAAAAATCGTCAATTTTTTCCTTATTGTACAATATACCCTTAAACGGAATGACCAATGCCATGAAAAAACCTCTATCTCCCTTGTTTTTTATATCATTTTTAATAACTTCGTAAAAACTCCAATATCTGCGTTGAGCTGCATCCCTTGAGATTTCACATACTGTTAAGTACGCTGCATTCCTCGGAATTTGCGACGCCTTGATCGTAAAATTCTTTACTTTGCCATTCAGTTTTGACTTTTACAAACGCATATTTAAATGCCTAACATAGATGAAACGCTATTGCAAGGGCAGGGGAAAATAAGGGATTTACTGATTTTTTTATTATAAAAGCAATGGGTTACAACTAAAGCCAAAGACTTTCTCAAATTTTTTTATTTATTATTTAATTTCTGCTTCAAAATTTGAGAAAGGGTTAAGAATTTAATAAGCTAAAGGAGTTAAGTCAAATTTTGTTATAAAAAAAACCACAAATTCTGAGATGAGCCAGGAATTCGAACTTTGACAAATCCTTTGACCGGGAATATGATCAGCTTTACGTTGCTGACATATTGATGGGCTCGTAAAACTCGAAAATATTCTTTTCCCGTCATCCCGGCGAAAGCCGGGACCCAGTCAATTCATATAATTCTGGATTCCGGGTCAAGCCCGGAATGACGAAGTAAAGACTTTTTAGAAATTCATCTTATGCGAAGGCCTGCTTTTCGCATGGGCCCCGCGAAAACCTCCGCGGTTTGACGCCGGGATGGCGAAAAAAGACAATTATGAATAGAAGCTAAAACAAGGGGGCGGACATCGATATTATCAGTTCAGTCGAGCAGATGCAGCAATATGCCGACGAATCAAGGCGGTCGGGAAAAACGATTGCTTTCGTCCCCACCATGGGATGTCTTCATGAAGGGCACCTTTCGCTGATGAGAATAGCGAAGACTCATGGGGATTGCACGGTCTTGAGTATTTTCGTCAATCCCACCCAGTTTGGACCGGGTGAGGATCTGGACTCTTATCCAAGACAATTTGAAAAAGACACCCAAGCCGCGGCGCGGGAACAGGTCGACGCCATCTTTGCCCCGGAAAAGGAAAGCCTGTATGAAGACCGCTTTGAAACCTACGTCACGCTCGAACGCCTTCCCCGCCATCTCTGCGGTCTTTCCCGCCCCCATCATTTCAGAGGAGTGGCTACGGTCGTCACTAAGCTCCTCAACATCGTCAAACCTCATGCGGCCGTATTCGGAGAAAAGGATTATCAGCAGCTGGCCATTATCCGGCGCCTGGTCAAAGATCTGAATTTTGATGTCCGTATCATCGGAGCGCCTATCATCAGGGAAACGGACGGGCTGGCCATGAGTTCAAGAAATATTTACCTGACAAAAGAGCAGCGGCCGGCGGCGCTTTCTCTTTACCAGTCCCTGCTGCTGGCAAAAAAAATGATTCATAAAGGAGAAACCGGCGTTGAACGTATCCTTGAGGCGGTATCTCAAAATATTAACAGGTATCCGGAAACAGAGATCGATTATGTCACCATATGCGATCCTGACAGCCTGGAAGAAAAAAAGAAGGTCGCTGGAAAAGTCCTGGTAGCGCTGGCCGTACGCGTCGGGCCAAAATGCCGCCTGATAGACAATATGGTGATATAGAAGGCAAAGATTCAAGGGGTCAACTAAATTAAAAAAGAACCCCGTTTATTTTCTGTTAAGTCCCTTTTTCCCCCGGTCCGTCGCGGTCATTGACGCCACCTGCGTTCCCGAATAGTACTGGCGTAGAATACTCTTATAATCATGGCCCTGAATCGCCATTTGCCGGGCGCCCCACTGGCTCATCCCCACGCCGTGGCCATACCCGTTTCCCTGAAAAAGGATGCCGGTCTCGTTCAGGGCCGCCCGGAAACAAGTGCTTTTCAAATGGCTGGCGCCGATGGCCAGTCTGAAATTATTGCCGGCAATCTTTTTCGTGCCGCTGTCCGACACTACGGTGACTTCCCGAATTCTTCCGGACCGTGTTCTTTGCCCCAGCTGAACCGCCTTGATGTCGCGGGCGTTCA
>CAYSMV010000509.1:0-3157 GCA_964432245.1 uncultured Desulfobacterales bacterium | reverse complement strand
TGTCGCCTTTAATCAGAACCTGGATAAAGAGCTGTTTACGGAACTGAGCCTGGAAAAAGGGTTGTAAAATCATTTTGGGAAAACCCCAAAAAAAATTTTTCTGCCTCATCCGACGAGCATGCTTATGCGCGCTGGCCGCTTCCATGCTCCTGTTGCCGTTTCCGGCGACGGCCGACAAACCGGCCGCCGTTACGGAATCCAGTTATGAAGACATCCTGTCCGGTTTTGACGATGACGGGCTTTTGACCGAGGATATCCTGTCATCGATGGATGAAGAAACTGCCGCTGATCGCTGGTGGGATTTAAGCGGTTCGGTGACGCTGTCCAGCGTCTGGAATATCGCTCATGAATCTCCGGACCATGACGAGACGGACCATCGCGGCCTCTCCCGTCTGCGGACGGAACTGGAACTTGTCCTGGAGGCCGATTTTTCAGACTCCTGGCGAGGTAAGCTCAGCGGCCGGGGATTTTACGATTTCGCTTACAATATTCGGGGCCGGCACGATTATACGCGCGAGGTGCTGAATGACTATGAAGATGAGTCGGAATTCCGTGAAAGCTATATCGAAGGCGACCTGACGCCCAACCTTAATCTAAGAGTGGGCCGACAGGTCCTGGTCTGGGGCAATTCCGAAACCTTCCGGGTAACGGACATCTTAAACCCCCTGGACAATCGGGACCCCGGCGTGGTGGATATAGAATATCTCCGGTTGCCGGTATTCATGGGCCGAATGGACTATAGCTGGCGCAATTCATCCGGTTATTACAACCTGACCGGCATCATCATTCCGGAGCTGCGGTTCAATAAAGATCCGGTTTACGGAAACGATTTTTACCCGTTTGATTATCCGCTGCCGCATGAGGAAACTCCCGGCCAGACTTTTGACAAGAGCGAGTTCGCTCTGGCCCTTAAAGGCGTTTTCCATAACTGGGATCTATCCCTGTACGGCGCGCATTTCTATAATGATGAATGCTACCTGGAAAAGGCCGGGGAAATAACCTATCCCGTCTTTCTTCCCGACGGGAGTATGCTATGGCAAAGTATCGATACGTATGAACGCCGGCACGCCCGCCTGTGGATGGCCGGCATGTCCGTGAATCTTGCCGTGGGAGACTGGCTGTTTAAAACGGAACTGGCCAGATTCGACGGTTTCAAGTATGCCACCACTTCGGACGAGAAGGCGCAGACCAGGGCGCTGGCCGGTTTTGAGTACACGGGACTCACCGATATAACCCTGACGCTGGAATTCATGCAGACCTGTATTCATGATTTTGAACATTGCATGAGATCGGCCCCGGATTACGCCGATTCCAGCCAGCTGCAAACCTCTTTCCGGTATACCCAGGATCTGATGAATAACCGCCTGGAACTGGTTTTTGTGGCTATTGTCATGGGCGTAGACGCGAAAGACGGCCTTATCGAGCGTCTGACCGCGAGTTATGATGTCACCGACAATTTCACGGTAACCGCCGGTTGCGTGTTTTACCAGGAAAAAGATAATGATGTAATTTTTCACAACCTTCACGACAACAATCGGGTGCTCCTCGATCTCAAATATTCCTTTTAAGTTTATCGCAATCGGCGGACGCGGGGGCAGCCGCAACAGAAATCGCGGATGATGATATTTTCCATATAATCTTTTTTGGGGCAAAGGAGGAGAAATGACTGAAGCCACTCTGACCGCCTTCAACGGTCTGAGGGATCTTTCCCTGGTAAAATGGTATGCTATCCCGCTGCTGGCCGTAGTCGCCTATATATACGCCCGGGAAGCCAGAGAGGCCGGAAAAAGCGGCAACTGGGACGCGGTCCTGGCCGGGCTGACCCTTTTCGGTGTCGATTTCTTCAACGAAACCTGGAACAGCTGGGTTATGCATCTGACCCAGCGATCCGCGTTCTGGACCACGCCCGGCGACACGTCCCTGAGAATTTTTGTAGGCTGGAACCTGGAAATCGTCTTCATGTTTCTGCTGCTGGGGATTGTCTATTATCACACGCTTTCGGAAAGCACCCGCCTGAAAATCCTGGGTATACCCGAAAAATGGTTCTGGGCGGTCACTTTTTCGGCTTTCTGCGTGTTCGTCGAGTGCCTGCTGAATATTGGCGGGCACCTGGTCTGGGAGTATTCTTTCTGGAATCTCTCTTTTAGCGGAGTCTGGCTGATCTTTCTGCTCGGGTATTTCCATTTCTTCTGCGCCATAATCCTGGTCATCACCCGGAAAGCCATGAAAACCAAACTGCTTATTATCTCCGCGATTTATGCCGTCCCGATTGTCATGAATATAATCGGTCTGGGCCTGCTCGGATGGCGGTATTAGCCGGAAAGGCCGTAAAATAATTACGGGAGAAAAAAACATGAAAACAAAAGAATGCGTAGTGGTTGACGCGGTGCGATCACCAGTTGGAAAATCCGGCTGGAAAGGTATGGAAAAAAACGGGCAGCTCTGCCAGGCTTCAGCCCAGGATCTTCTGGGCAACACCATGCGCGGGCTGATTGACCGGGTAAAGGCCAAGGCTCCGAATTTCGAGGAACACGATATCGAAAATGTAATCGTGGGCTGCCTCTCTCAGGTCGGGGAACAGGGGTTGAACATCGCCCGGGTGGCCGCCCTGCTGGCCAAGATTCCCAAAGAGGCGGCCGCCTGCACCGTCAATCAGTACTGTAACGCCGGCCTCAAATCCATCAACATCGCGGCCCATGAAATTATTCTGGGAGAAGGCGATGTCATGGTCTGCGCCGGCGTGGAGGTGATGTCGCATTACGGTATGGGCGCGGATCTCAAGGTGGCCATGGACGCGCGGTACCCTGTCCGGCTCTCGTCGCGATTTGCTGAAACCGGCATGATCGTGGCCCAGGGCCTTTGCGCCGAGATGATCTCCGAAGACCAGGGCCATACCCGGGAAGACCTGGACCGCTTCGGCGCCTGGAGCATGGCCAAGGCGGTCAGGGCCAGACGCCAGGGCTGGTTCGATAATATCATTCCCTTTGACCTGACCTGGGACAACCAGACCCGGCATATCGACAAAGACGAAGTGTTGCGGGAAAAATCGGTCGATGATCCCGACGGGTTTTTTAAAGACCTGACGCGATTGCCGACGCCTTTTAAAAGCGGCGGCATGGTCACCGCCGGCAACTCTTCCCAGATCGTCGACGCCGCC
>CAYSMV010000508.1:0-3547 GCA_964432245.1 uncultured Desulfobacterales bacterium | reverse complement strand
TGTCATCGTATTTTAAAAAATCAAAGGAAACGACCGGCAGGAAAATTGCGACAACAGGAATGATAACGATTAAAAAAGAGTATTTTCGTATTCTCACGCTGAATTCCGTTTCCCCTGGCATGGCGGGTTGAGATCCACGGCTTTTATTTCGCGTTTTTTCGAAGAAATGTAACCATTTCAAATTATAGTTTTTATCGATACATAAAGCCAGATGTTTTTTCCCTCGCCCCGCCGTATGGTCTGGCTGAAAAATGCCCGCCGGCCTCTCTTCTTCTTGAATCGCCTGTCTGCTTGCAACCTTCGGCGAAACCGGTTATCGTGGAAATTATCAAAATAAAATCAAGATGTAACTGTTTATTAAAAAATGAGCTCCAGTACAAAAAATTATATTCTGGTCGCCCTGCTTGTTTTGCTGACCTTCAGTGTCTATGCCCGGGTCATATCCCATGAATTCACCAGTTATGACGACCCTTACTATATAACCGAAAACCCGATGATTCGGGAAGGACTTACCGGCAAATCAGCGTTATGGGCCGTCACCACCTTCCGCGCCGGATTCTGGATTCCCCTGACCTGGATATCATTTTTAATAGATTATGACCTGTTCGGCCTGTTTCCGGGCGGCTATCTTTACGTCAACCTGGCGCTCCACATCCTTAACACCCTCCTGGTTTACTGGCTTTTGCGCCGCATGACCGGCGCCTGCTGGCTCAGCTTTCTCGCGGCCCTGTTGTTCGGGATTCACCCCATTCATGTGGAATCCGTAGCCTGGGCCACGGAGAGAAAAGATGTCTTGAGCGCCCTCTTTTTCCTCATGGCCATCCTGGCCTATTTAACCTATCTTAAAAAACCGCGGCCTCATATTTACGCTCTGCTGGCTCTTTTTTTTGTCCTCTCTTTAATGGCCAAGCCCATGCACGTTACCTTTCCGCTGGCCTTGCTGCTCCTGGATTACTGGCCTCTGGACCGCTGGCGCACGGAGCAACCCCCCAGGCCGGGGCGCTCTCTTCTGCCCGCCGATTCTTTTCTTTACCCGGTTTTTGAAAAAATCCCATTGCTTCTGATCTCCGCCTTCTTTTCGTTGTTCAATATCATGGTCGCACGGGAAACCGATATTCTTACCTCTGTTAACGTCCTGTCACCGCCCATCAGACTGGCCAACGCCGTGGTCTCCTGTCTGGAATATCTCAAAAAAATCATCTGGCCGGCAAAGCTGGGGGTTTTGTATCCTCATCCCGGCAACAGCCTGACGCCCACGGAAATCGGCCTGGCCGCCGCGGCGCTGGCGCTCATCACTGTCGTCGTCCTCTGGAACGGAAGGAAGCGCCGCTATCTTGTATTCGGCTGGCTCTGGTTTCTGGGAATCCTGTTCCCGGTGTCAGGCCTGTTCCAGAACGGCCATCAGGCCATGGCCGACCGGTTTGTCTATATCCCGATGCTGGGGCTGATCATTATCGCCGTCTGGGGCGGATTTGAAGCGGCCTTGAAATTCAGATTTATTAAAATTATCGGGATCTGCGTCACCGCCGTCATCCTGGCGGCGCTGCTCATCAGAACCCATGTCCAGATAAATTACTGGCAAAACAGCCTCTCCCTTTTCACCCGGACGCTGGCCATTACCGAGAACAACTACCTGATGCATGACTACGCTGGTATTCAGTTGGTCCAGCGGGGAAAACTGGATGAAGCCTATGAACATTTTCAAAAAGCCATTGCCATCAATCCAAATTATCCTGACGCCTATTTTAACGCCGGAACCTATTTGATGTTTCACGGCCGACTGGGCATCGCCATCGCGGCGCTGCAGCGATCCCTGGAGCTGGGGATTGACGGGAAAAACCGGCGGCGGGCGGAAAACAACCTTAGAAAGGCCCGCCTGGCCGCGAAAAACCCGGATGAGCTCATTTCCATCCTGGAAAAAAGTTTAGCCTTGAAACCAGCCGACAGCGGTCTTTATCTTTCTCTGGCAGAGCTTTATGCCAAAACAGGCCGGCCTGAAAAAGCCCGGGAATACTATCAAGAAGGGCAAGCTCTCCGAAACAGGGCGGACCTTTTCTTTGAAAAAAAAAGCCGCCCGGCCAACAGCAGATAACAGACCAACGATATCAGGGTGATCGCTTTCCCGGCGGAGAAAAAAGGCGGTTCATAAACCATTAAAATCCGGTGATGCCCGGCCTGAAGCGGTATGGCCTGGAAAACATAATCTGCCGGCAGCACCTGATAGGCTGACTGGGCTTTTGGATTCAGCGGCTCGGCCTTCCAGCCCCTGCTGTAACTATCCGTAATCAAAAGGACGGCCGGGGATGGAAGATCAACGTTTATGATAAAGCGCTCGTTTGAAATAACCTGTTCCAGGACAACGCCTCCCTGTCCCGCTCCTGCCAACGGCCGCGGCAGCGGCTCTTCCTCCAGGATGACCGTACGGGTCAGGTCAACCGTTTTCTCAGCCATTGCCTGGAAAATCTCCTCTTTTTCCTCATAGCGGACATATTGATCCAGCAAAAGCAGGCGGGGCATAACTGGACGCCGGACATTGATCGCCGCAGGATTGCCGCTGATAACGTATTTAAGCCGCAGCATTCCGGTCAATCCGGACTGATCGATTAACCCACCATCCGGGGCCTGCTCCCAGTTGCCGGGATCAAAAAGAAAACGGTAACAGAAATCCCGGTACCGCCTGGTGATAGTGACCGAGTTTTGCCCCCAGACGTCCTGCATCCGAGCCGACAAGACAGCCTCGGTCGGCCTGACATTATAAACCCGGTAATCGCCCGGATCTTTTTCCCGCAATTCCTCCATTACCGCGGGAACGTCCATGTTCAGCCTGAATGAGGCCTTATTGGCCTGCGTGAACAAAAAAAGCTCCGCCGCCATGAAAAGCAGCAGCAGCCAGGAAAATTGAAGTGAACGGCGGCACAAGGCGATCACTCCCGACAGCAACAGCAGTTTGTATCCCAATAGCAGCATTTCGGTCTCCGCCGTTGATTTGGTCAACCGCAGAAACGCCATATCCTGATAAATATCCGGCGGAAGCCAGTTTTTATCCTTCCAGAACAGGATAAAATTCCGCCAGCCGGTCAAATCCACCTCTTTCAACCAGACCCAGCCGCCCAGAGCAATAAGCGCCGATACTCCGACCAAAAGCACCGGGACAATTGACGGCCTGCCGGCGGCCAGCCGGTTCAGACCGTCACCGGCTACCAGTACCAGAAAAAGAGTGGCGGGAAAGACCATCTTGCCATGGCCCCTTAATCCCTTAAAAAAAGGCAGGCTACTGGTTAATTCAAAAAAAGGCGTATGATAACCAAAAGCGATCAGAAACAGGATGAAAATTATAACAAAATAAAAACGATTGGCTCTCTCTCCCCGGATCAAGCCGTAAAAAAACAGAAAAAATCCCGCCGCGCCGATAAAGACGTTTTCCTCCCACAGCGCCCAATCCCCCCAGTAGGTGAAGGTGCCGGTCTCCCCGGAAACCGCCATTTTACCGAAAAAATTGGGCAAAACCAGTGTTATCAAATTTTCCGGTTCAAAAGGAAAAGCAGAA
>CAYSMV010000507.1:0-3193 GCA_964432245.1 uncultured Desulfobacterales bacterium | reverse complement strand
AAGAAAAATCAATAAAAAAAGGGCCGGCTGAAACCGCCGGCCCTTTTTGGTTGTTAGAATAGTCTGGTGTCGGGTTTACAGGAACAGAACCGGAACCATCAGCAGTGGCACGACGTTGACTATTTTGATCATGGGGTTGATCGCCGGGCCGGCGGTGTCCTTGTACGGGTCGCCGACGGTATCGCCGGTTACGGCCGCTTTGTGAGCGTCACTGCCTTTTCCGCCGAAGTTGCCGTCTTCAATATATTTCTTGGCGTTATCCCAGGCCGCGCCGCCGGTGGTCATGGAAATGGCCAGGAAAACACCGGTGACGATGCTGCCGATGAGAAGACCGCCGACCGCATACGGACCACCGGTCTTCCCGAAAAGAATAGCGATAAGGATCGGGGCAACAACCGGGATCAGGGCCGGGACCATCATCTCCTTGATGGCGAACTTGGTAACCAGGTCCACGCAGGCGGAGTAATTGGGTTTGGCCGTGCCTTCCATGATGCCGGGAATTTCACGGAACTGACGACGAACTTCGTCAACAACCGCGCCGCCGGCCCGTCCCACAGCCTTCATGGCGATGGAGGCGAACAGAAAGGGCAGCAGGCCGCCGATAAACAGGCCGATCAGCACCCGCACATCCGACAGATCGAATACCAGTGCTTTAGCGACATTATCACCCCCCTCATGGAGCTGAAATTCCATGACATAGGAGGCGAAAAGCACCAGGGCCGCCAGGCCGGCGGAACCGATGGCGTAGCCCTTGGTGACCGCTTTAGTGGTGTTACCTACGGCATCCAGCGGATCGGTGACGGCACGGACGCTCTCGTCCATTCCCGCCATTTCGGCGATGCCGCCGGCATTGTCCGTAATAGGTCCGTAAGCATCAATGGCGATAACCATGCCGGTCATGGAAAGCATGGACATGGCGGCCATGGCAATACCGTAAAGTCCGCCCATTGTTGAGGCAACGTAAATAGCGATGCAGATGGCGATGACCGGCAGCGCGGTGGACTGCATGCTGACGGCCAGGCCGGCGATGATGTTGGTGCCGTGGCCGGTGGTGGATGCTTCGGCTATGCCTTTCACGGGGCCGTACTTGCCGGTGTAGTATTCGGTGATGATAACAATAACAACGGTCAGGATAATGCCGATCAATGAACAATAGTAGATGTTCATGGCGTCAAGGCCTTCAACGCCGGTGAGCATTTTTTTGGCTACAAAGTAGAAGGCCACGGCCGAAATAATGGCCGCGCCGAACATTCCTTTGTAGAGGGCGCCCATGATATAGTCGCTGCCTTCACGGAGCCGGACAAAGAAGATGGCGATGATGGACGCAATAATGGAAACCGCGCCGAGGACCAGCGGGAAATTGATGGCAACCGACTGAGTTGCGGTGCCTTTAAATAAAAGCGCGCCCAGCAGCATGGCCGCCACGGCGGTGACGCCGTAGGTTTCAAAGAGGTCAGCCGCCATGCCCGCGCAGTCGCCAACGTTGTCGCCGACGTTGTCGGCGATGGTGGCCGGGTTACGGGGGTCATCTTCGGGAATGCCTGCTTCCACCTTACCTACCAGGTCGGCACCCACGTCGGCGCCCTTGGTAAAGATACCGCCGCCCAGGCGGGCGAAGATGGAGATCAGACTGCCGCCGAAACCCAGGGCGACCAGCGGAACAACCGCGTCAACTCCTGACAGTCCCTTGTGCAGCAGGAAGGCGTAGTATCCAGCCACCGCGGTCAGGGCCAGACCCGCCACGATCATGCCGGTGACTGAACCACCCTTGAATGCCATGCCAAGGCCTTTGGCAAGGCCGCCTTTGGCGGCTTGGGCGGTACGGACGTTGGCGATAACGGAAACGCGCATGCCGATGTAACCCGCGAAGAAAGAGGCAATGGCGCCCACCGCGAATCCGATTGCGGTAAGCGTGCCCATGGTCAACCAGATAATCACGCAGATAATGACTCCGGTTATGCCCATGCTTTTGGCCTGACGGTTCAAATAGGCGATGGCGCCTTCTTTTACCGCGTCGGCGATCTGGTTCATTTTCTCATCACCGGCCGGCGCGCTTTTGACGATGCCCGCCATGACCAGAGAGTAAATAATGCCGACCACGCCGATAAGCGCGCACAGCAGTGGTAAATTGCCTGTTAAAGTCTCCATTTTTCCTCCTTAACTGATTGGTTAGTATATTATTATGATATGCCTTCCGGCCATGACCCATGAAATATGTTCATAGCCTCGCTGTTGCCCTTCTCCAGAACTAATGTCGCCGCTTCTACGGCCCGTTTGATTAACAGATCGAATTTTTCCGTTTCATCCTTTGAAAAAGTTCCCAGCACATGGTCGACCACGCCGTTTTTGTCCCCGGGACGGCCGATACCGACTCGGATACGCGTAAAATCGTCTCTGCTGAAAGCCTCAATTATGGATTTAACGCCTTTATGCCCGCCATGCCCGCCATGCGTCTTTATTTTTATCTGCCCGAAGATCAGGTCGATATCGTCATGAATAACGATTATCCGGCTCTCTTCCGCATTAAAGAAACGCGCCAGTTTCAACAGCGGGTAGCCGCTGTTATTCATGTAAGTCATGGGCTTGGCAAAAAGCAGTTTTTCTCCTTCTCTTTCAAGGACGCCGTATTCAACGTCGAATTTTTTTCTATTAATGGTCAGTGACAATTTATCGGCCAGAAAGTCAATTACCATAAAACCGATATTGTGGCGGGTTTGCCCGTACTCTTTTTCGGGGTTTCCCAGCCCCGCCCCCAGCGTTCGTTCCGTCGTCATGGATTATACTCGATCGTCATTTTTTCTGACCGGATCATGCCGCTCTATCAACCCGCGATATTTTATTTCTCTTCTTTCTTTTCCTCTTTTTCACCTTCTTCCGCGTCGCCTTCAGCGGCTTCTTCCGCCCCCTCTTCGCCTTCCGCCTTGACTTCTTTTTCAATCGTTGGCGCCGCGATAGTGATTACGGTATAATCGGATTCCGTATCCGGATCCCAGGCCAGCTCGACGTCACCTTCGGTAACAATCTGGCTGACATGAATGGCGTCGCCGATTTCCAGGGCAGATATATCCACCGTAATGGATTCCGGGATATCGCTCGGCAGGCAGACGACTTCCAGGTTTCGCCGGATAATCTGGAGCGTTCCGCCTTGTTCAACGCCAACGGCTTTACCGGTAGCGTTGACCGGTACGTGAAC